>JBFJKO010000224.1:0-5906 GCA_041634935.1 Nocardioides sp. | reverse complement strand
GTCGGCGCGTCTACGCGCCGACTCGGCGAGGAGAGCGGGTCAGGCGAGGAGCTCGGCGACCTTCCGGATCTCGTCGGCGCCGTGGAAGCTGAGCATCAGCGTGGTGACGCCGGTCTCCTCCCAGGCCGCGACCTTCTCCTTCACCTCGCCCGGCTCGCCGATGATGTGCATGTCGTCGACGAGCTCGTCGGGGATGAGCGCGGTGGCCTTGTCCTTCTCGCCGCTGAGGTAGAGCCGCTGCACCTCGGCGGCGAGCTCCTCGTAGCCCATCCGCACGAAGACCTGGTTGTGGAAGTTGGCCTCGGCCGCGCCCATGCCGCCCATGTAGAGCGCGACGATCCCCTTCATGCCGTCGATGACGGCCTGCTTCTCGGCGGCGCTGCCGACGATCTGCAGGTGGCAGGTCGCCGCGATCTCGAAGTCCTCTCGCGTACGGCGTGCGCCCGGGCGCGCGAAGCCCTCGTCGAGCCAGGGCTGGTACATGCCGGCCGACTTCGGCGTGTAGAAGATCGGGATCCAGCCGTCGGCGATCTCGGCGGTCTGGGCGACGTTCTTGGGCCCCTCCGCCCCGAGCCAGATCGGGATGTCGGCGCGCAGCGGGTGCACGATCGACTTCAACGGCTTGCCGAGCCCGACCGACCCCTCGCCGGTGAACGGCAGCGGGTAGTGCGGCCCGTCGTTGGTCACCGGCCCCTCGCGCGCGAGGACCTTGCGGATGATGTCGACGACCTCGCGCGTGCGGGCGAGCGGCTTGCTGAACGGCTGGCCGTACCAGCCCTCGACGACCTGGGGGCCGCTCACGCCCATGCCGAGGACCACCCGGCCACCGGTGAGGTGGTCGAGGGTGAGGGCGTGCATCGCGATCGAGGTCGGCGTGCGACCCGACATCTGCACGATCGAGGTGCCGAGCCGCAGGCGCGAGGTGTCGCGACCCCACCACGCCAGCGGCGTGAAGGCGTCGGAGCCCCAGGCCTCGGCGGTGAAGATCGAGTCGAACCCCGCGTCCTCGGCCGCCGCGACGAGCTCGCCGACGCCCTCGGGTGGTCCGGCCTGCCAGTAACCCAGCTGAAGTCCAAGTTTCATGGTGGACACGATGGCAGAAACCTTGCACACAAGATAGAACGTGTTCTAGTTTCATGCCATGGCTCGCACTCTTTCGGCACCGGTCACGGTCGCCTTCGACTACACGCGCTCCACCGGACCGGTTCTGGGGAGGTTTCTCACCGGGCTTCGCGACGGCGTCCTGGTCGGGGCCCGCACCTCGTCGGGCACGGTCGTCGTACCGCCTCCGGAGTACGACCCGGTGACCCACCAGCAGACCACCGACTTCGTCGAGGTCTCCCCCGTCGGCACCGTCACGTCGTGGACGTGGGTGCCCGAGCCCGTCGCCGACCAACCCTTCGACCGGCCGTTCGCGTTCGCCCTGGTCACCCTGGACGGCGCCGACGCCCCGATGCTGCACGCCGTCGACGTCGCCTCCCCCGACGAGATCTCCACCGGCATGCGGGTGCAGGTCCGCTGGGCCGAGGAGCGCGTCGGCCACATCACCGACATCGCGTGCTTCGAGCCGGTGCACGACGAGTCGGCCGCGTCGCCGTCCGGTGGCGGGTTGATGGAGGACAACCTCGTCACCGAGGTCGTCACGCCCGTGCGGCTCGACTACGTCTACGCCGCCTCTCCCGAGGAGTCGGCGTTCTACCGCGGGCTCAAGGAGGGTCGGATCCTCGGCCAGCGCTGCCCCACGTGCCAGAAGGTCTATGTGCCGCCGCGCAGCGCCTGCCCGGCCGACGGGACGCCGACCGAGGGCGAGATCGAGCTCTCCCACACCGGCACCATCACGACGTTCTGCATCGTCAACGTGCCGTTCCTGGGCCAGAAGATCACCCCGCCCTACGTCTCGGCCTACGTGCTCCTCGACGGCGCCGACATCGCGCTGCTTCACCTGATCCTCGACGTCCCGGCCGACGAGGTCCGGATGGGCATGCGGGTCAAGGCCGTGTGGAAGCCCGAGGAGGAGTGGGAGCACACGATGGAGAACATCAGCCACTTCAGTCCCACCGGAGAACCGGACGCGGACTACGAGACCTACCGACAGCACCTCTGAGGGACAGGACAGACCATGAGAGACGTTGCCGTCGTCGGCTTCGCCCAGACCCAGCTCGAGGACTTCGACGGGTCACCCACGTGCGTCGAGCTGCTCGTGCCCCTGCTGGCCGAGTGCTACGAGCAGACCGGCTGGACCCGCAAGGACATCGGCTTCTGGTGCTCCGGCTCCTCCGACTACCTCGCCGGGCGCTCCTTCTCCTTCGTGCAGGCCGTCGACGCCATCGGTGTCATCCCCCCGGTCAACGAGTCGCACGTCGAGATGGACCTCGCCTGGGCGATGTACGAGGCCTGGATCAAGATCCAGACCGGGGAGGTCGACACCGCGCTGGTCTACGCCTTCGGCAAGAGCTCGGCCGGGGTGCTGCGCCGCAGCCTCTCGATGCAACTCGAGCCGTACACGATGACGCCCCTGTGGCCCGACACCGTGTCGCTCGCGGGGCTCCAGGCGCGCGCCGGCATCGACGCCGGCCAGTGGGACGAGGCCGCCATGGCCGCCGTCGTCAACCGGTCGCTCACCGACGCGGAGAAGAACGAGCACGCCGTCCGCAAGGGCGGGTCGTCGGTCGAGGAGCTGCTGGCCCGACCGATGTACGCCGACCCGCTGCGCAAGCACGACTGCGCGCCGGTCACCGACGGGGTCGCCGCGATCGTGCTCGCCGCCGGCGACCGGGCACGCGACGTCCGCGACCGCCCGGCCTGGATCTCGGGCCTCGCGCACTCCGTGGACGCGATGAGCATGGGCACCCGCGACCTCACCCGCTCCCCCTCGACCGCCCGCGCCGGGGCCGGGGCCGGGGTCGAGGGCGTCGAGATCGCCGAGCTGCACGCGCCGTTCAGCCACCAGGAGCTGATCGTGACCCGCGAGCTCGGACTGGGCTCCGACGTCGTCATCAACCCGTCGGGAGGGCCGCTCTCCGGCAACCCGATGTTCTCGGGCGGTGGCATCCGCATCGGCGAGGCCGCGCGCCGCATCTGGTCCGGGGAGGCCTCACGCACCCTCGGCCACGCCACGTCGGGACCGGCGTTGCAGCAGAACCTCGTGTGCGTCCTCGACGCCGAGCAGAAGGAGGCCTGACATGGCCAAGCAGCCAGCAGCCGTGATCGGCGTCGGGCAGACCCACCACCGCGCCAAGCGCGACGACGTCTCCATGGCCGGCCTGTGCCGCGAGGCCATGGACCGCGCCCTCGAGGACGCCGGGCTGACGCTCGACGAGATCGACGCGATCGTCGTCGGCAAGGCCCCTGACCTGTTCGAGGGCGTGATGATGCCCGAGCTCTACCTCGCCGAGGCGCTCGGCGCGGTCGGCAAGCCGCTGCTGCGCGTGCACACGGCGGGCTCGGTCGGCGGGTCGACCGCGATCGTGGCCTCCTCGCTCGTGCAGGCCGGGGTGCACAAGAAGGTGCTCACCGTCGCCTACGAGAAGCAGTCGGAGTCGAACGCCATGTGGGCGCTCTCGATCCCGATCCCCTTCAACATGCCCGTGCACGCGGGTGCGGGCGGCTACTTCGCGCCGCACGTGCGGTCCTACATCCGGCGCTCCGGGGCACCCGAGCACATCGGCGCGATCGTCGCCGCCAAGGACCGCAACAACGCGCTGAAGAACCCCTACGCCCACCTCCACAACGAGGGCACCACCGTGGAGTCGGTGATGGCCTCGACGATGCTCTGGGACCCCATCCGCTACGACGAGACCTGCCCGTCGTCCGACGGCGCCTGTGCGCTCGTGATCGCCTCCGAGGACGTCGCCGCCTCCTCGCCCAACCCGGCGTGGATCCACGGCACCGTGATGCGTTCGGAGGCGACGACCGCCGCCGAGCGCGACCAGGTCAACCCGCAGGCCTCCCGCGACGCCGCCGCGGCCCTGTGGAAGCAGGCCGGGATCACCAGCCCCGTCGACGAGATCGACGCGGCCGAGATCTACGTGCCCTTCTCCTGGTTCGAGCCGATGTGGCTGGAGTCCCTGGGCTTCGCCGCACCCGGCGAGGGGTGGAAGCTCACCGAGTCCGGCGCCACCGCCCTGGGCGGCAAGATCCCGGTCAACTGCTCCGGGGGCGTGCTCTCCTCCAACCCGATCGGTGCCTCGGGCATGCTCCGCTTCGGTGAGGCGGCGCTGCAGGTGCGCGGGCTCGCCGGGGAGCACCAGGTCGACGGCGCTCGCAAGGCGCTCGGGCACGCCTACGGCGGCGGGTCGCAGTTCTTCGCGATGTGGGTCGTCGGGTCCGACAAGCCGAGCTGACGCCGTCCCGGGCAGGAATCCCCGGATATCCGGGGATTCCTGACGTTCTCAGGGGATGCAACCCCTGAGAACGTCAGGGAAGCCCTGAGAAGTACGGCGTGCAGGCCCCACGCCGGCGACGTGAGATCAGGTGTAGAGGCAGAACGGGTGGCCCGCTGGGTCCAGCAGGACCCGGACGTCGTGCTGGGGCTGGTGCGCCGGCAGCTCTGCGCCGAGCTCGAGGGCGTGCTCGACGGCGGCGTCGAGGTCGCTGACCTCGAAGTCGAGGTGCATCATCATCCGCGGCCGGTCGGGCTCGGGCGGCCACACGGGCCGGACGTAGCCGGGGTCCCGCTGGAAGGCCAGCTCAGCCACGCCCTCGCCGTGGTCGAGCGCAGCACCGTCGGCGTCGGCCGTCTCCGGGCGCCAGATCGGCCAGCCGAGCAGCTCGGAGTAGAACCTCGCCAGGGCACGAGCGTCCGGGCAGTCGAGCACGACGCCCCACCAGTCGGATCGCTGCCAGCGGTCGACCGAGCCGTTCAACGTACGCCGTCCCCTCATGCAGCCAGGGCAGGTCGCCGCGGCGGCGGTCGGGCGCCGACCCGACGTCTGCACAGGTCGCCCACCGGTGACCTAGGGTCGACCTCGTGATCGAGCTCCGTACCCCCGCCCAGATCGAGGAGATGCGCCCCGCCGGCCGCTTCGTCGCCTCGGTGATCGACGCCCTCGCCGCCAAGGCCGACGTCGGTGTCAACCTGCTCGAGCTCGACGCGCTCGCGGCCAAGATGATCGCCGAGGCCGGCGCGACGTCCTGCTACGTCGACTACCACCCGTCCTTCGGCGCCTCTCCGTTCGGCAAGGTGCTGTGCACGTCGGTCAACGACGCGGTGCTGCACGGCCTCCCCCACGACTACGTGCTCCAGGACGGCGACCTGCTCTCGGTCGACTTCGCCGTCGCGGTCGACGGCTGGGTCTCCGACTCGGCGTACTCGCTGGTCGTCGGGACGCCGCGGCGCGAGGACCTCGAGCTCATCGAGGTGACCCGCAAGGCCCTCGAGGACGCGATCGCCGCCGCGCAGCCGGGCAACCACATGGGTGACATCTCGGCTGCCATCGGCAAGGTCGCGCGCAGCGCCGGCCTGGGGGTCAACCTCCAGTTCGGCGGGCACGGGGTGGGGCGCACGATGCACGGCGACCCGCACGTGCCCAACGACGGTCGGCCCGGGCGCGGCCTGCCCTTGAAGCCCGGCCTGGTGATCGCCATCGAACCGTGGTTCCTGCACACCACCGACGAGATCTGGACCGACCCGGACGGGTGGACGCTGCGGAGTGCCGACGGGTCCCGCGGCGCCCACAGCGAGCACACGATCGCCATCACCGAGGACGGACCGCTCGTGCTCACCGCACGGGACTGAGCGTCTCCGCGTCCTGATCGTCGGGAACCCACTCCAGGATGTCGCCCGGTTGGCACTCCAGTACCCGGCAGATCGCCTCCAAGGTGCTGAACCGCACCGCCTTCGCGCGACCGTTCTTGAGCACCGCGACGTTCGCCGGGGTCAGGCCGACCCGGTCGGCGAACTCCCC
>JBFJKO010000223.1:0-5916 GCA_041634935.1 Nocardioides sp. | reverse complement strand
GCGCGACTCCGCCTACCTGAGCGACAAGAGCGACCAGGTGCGCCGCCTGCGTGAGATCGCCAACGTCGCGGCCTGGATGAACTCCGTCTTCGTGACCGAGCGGGCGACCCGCGGCAACCCGCGGGCCTTCGTGCCCTACTACGACCTCATCGGCGACTGGCGCGCCACGATGACGCGTGCCTGCGGCCAGCTCGGGGTCGATCCCGGCGACCTCACCGCGCCCCACGACGTCGACGACTTCCTCACGACCTCGCTCAACCGGTCCTCCGACTCCTGGGACGGCCTCGAGGTCCCCGCCGACCTGCGCGCGCTGGCCGAGGCCACGTGGGCGGCTGCGACGACGCTGGTCGAGAGCCCCTACGACGAGGCCGCGATGGCCGAGCTCGACCGGCTCTCCGCCACCTACGCGTCGTACTACGAGGTCGCCGTCGCGGTCGCGAACGACGAGACCGCGATGCACGTGACGCGCACCCGCAACGACTTCACCGCCCGGCTCGCGGAGAAGAGCAAGCGCGTGGAGAAGCAGAAGACCCGCATCGCGGCGCTCGAGGCGCAGCTCGAGCAGCGCTCGACCCCCACGGTCGGCACTCGGCTGCGCTCACTGCTGCGGCGCTGACTCCCAGGGGGCCGCGACCGGGTAGTAGTCCTCGAGGAAGTCCCGCAGGACGATCTCGAGCCGCTCGCTGCGCAGCGCGTGGTCGTGGTGGTCGGCCAGGCAGATCCCGGCGCGCTCGCGCTGGCGCAGCAGGCGCAGCCGACGCTCGAGGTCGGCGTTGCTGATGTCGACGAAGGCGAGGTCGACGGGGGCCTCGCTCGCGGTGCCCGTGAGCAGGCCGTAGTGCTGGGCCAGCGAGCTGAGGGTCGACACGTCGGTCTCGCTCCGGAACGGCGCACGCGCGGTGACGCCGAGCGCCTCGGGGAACCGCTCGTGGAGGTCACGGAGCACCGAGACCCGGTGTGGGTGCGGCGAGTGCGCCAGGTTGCGGGTGGGCACGGCCCCGAACGCGCTCTCGAGGAGTCGGCGGTTGTTGAGCGCCGCGCGGATGAACGGGTTCGCCTCCTCCTCGTCGTCGAGCCCGATGGCGTGGCCCGACACGAACACGCGCGTCTGGCCAGACGGGTCGAAGAACCACTCCGGCCGGAGCGGACGCCCGAGCATCACGTCGTCGTTGAGGTAGACGAAGTGCTCGGCGAGGCCCTCGATGCGGTGCAGGGCGGTCTCGATGGCGTGGGAGTTGAACGTCGGCAGCGCGTCGGCCGGCAGGAGGTCGCGGTGGTCGACCAGGTTGATGCGCGGGTGCGAGACGTCGAGCCACTCGGGCACCTGTCCGGCGGTGACGAGGTGGATGCGTCGCACCCACGGTGCGAAGAGGTGGATGCTGCGCAGCGAGTAGCGCAGCTCGCCGTGGTCGACGTAGCGGGCCCGGCCGCTCGACTCGCGCCGGTGGACGGTGCCCTCCAGGGCAGCCAGGCGGTCGCGACGGGCGGCGTCCCAGGCCTCGTCGTTGCCGTCGACCCACGTGTAGACCACGTCGACGGGGAACCGGCACTCGGTGATGGTCGGTGACGCCATCAGGGGCAGTGTCGGGACCTCGACGCCGGCGACGTCCGCGGCGACGGTGCCCGCACGCGAGCCGCGGCTGATCCGACCGGTGTAGGGGTTGGGCCCCGGGGCCAGCAGGTCGCCGCTCGGGTCGTCCTCCCAGAACTCCACCCGCACACCGCAGTCGTGGCCGAGGAGGCTGGGGCGGCCACCGACGCGCGGCCACGGCTCGACGTACAGCGTGGTGGTGAGTCCCCGACGCAGGTCGGCGGCCAGGTCGGCGAGCGTGCCGCGGCGCTCGTGCCAGCCGTGCTCGGCGGGGTCGCGCAGGGAGAGGTACGCCGCACCGCCGGCTCCGGGGAGGGCCTCGAGGAACGCCGCGCGGCTCCGCATCGGCACCACGACGATGGGGTCGGGGTGCTCGTGGGCGGGGATCACCAGCCAGGGCTGGGGATCGGTCGCGGAGGCCGGGGCGGCCGCGCGGGCCGCGGCCACGCAGGTCTCGAGGGCGTGCCGACGGGCCTGCGCCGGGGTGACGCCGGCCTGGGCGTCGAGGACTGCCGGGTCGTCGGCGGGGTCGGTCGCGAGGGACGGCGCCGTCGCGACTGCGCGCGCCGCGAGTCGTCCGCGGCCGCCGCGACGGGCGACGGCGTCCTCGAAGACCGTGACCCAGCGTGCGGCCAGGGTGGCGGCGTCCCAGGCGCGGGCCGAGGCGAGGGCTCCGGCGCCGAGCCGGTGACGGAGGTCGACGTCGGTCGCGAGCGTGCGCAGCGCCGCGGCCAGGCCGGTGACCGACTGTGGGGCCACGAGGAGCCCGTTGACCCCGTGGTCGATGATCTCGCGCGGTCCGGAGGGGCAGTCGAAGCTGACGGCCGGCACGCCCGCGGCCATCGCCTCCTGGAGCACGAGCGGGTAGCCCTCGGCGCGTGAGGAGAGCGCGGCGATCGAGGCTCGCGGCCACTCGGCGGCGAGGTCGGGGAGGCTGCCGGGCAGCTCGACGCGGTCCCACAGGTCACGCTTGCGCACGTGGCGGGCGAGCTCGATGCGGCTGGGCCCGTCGCCGCAGAGGCGCAGTCGCCACTCCGGCAGGTCGTCGGCGATCCGGGCGAAGGCCTCGACGAGCTTGATGAACTGCTTCTCGGGCACCAGTCGGCCCGCGGCCATGATCACGGGTGCGTCGAGCGAGGCGCGGGGCGTGAAGCCGAGGGGGAGCGGGTTGGCCACCACGACGGTGGTCGGGGCGAGCTCGCCGAGCTGGTCGTGCAGCCAGGTCTCGATGGTGGGCGTGAGCAGGGCGACGACGTCGGCGCGCGGCGCGAAGGCCAGCAGCGGCTCGAGGCCCGAGGTGCGGTCGTTGGACGAGCGGTGCTCCTGGTGCACGACGACCACGGGGTCGGGGCTCAGCGTGATGCCGCAGGCGAGCAGGCCGGGGGTCACGGTGACGAGGACGTCGAGGTCGTCGAGGCGCGGGAGCCGGCGCTCGAGGGCGAGGTCGCACAGCGCCGTGAACTGGCCGTCCCACCGGGCCGGCACCAGCGACGACTGCCGGGCGTGGGCGGCGGCCGCCTCGTCGGGGTCGAGGCCGTCGAGCGACGGGCGGTCGGGATCGCGGAGGTCGACGAGGTGCTCGACGGCGATGCGGTCGTCGATCGAGTAGTGCGGGACGTCGGCGCTGCGCACGACGCTGAGCAGGCGGACGTCGTGGTCGCCGGGGGCGGCGGCGAGCGCGTTGGCCTGGGTGATCACCGAGCGGCTGGTGCCGCCCATGCCGTCGAGGTTGAAGACCAGGAAGCCGATCCGCATCAGGGTGCCTCGTCGTGGGCGAAGACGCGGACGAGCAGGGTGGCCTCGCGCGACCACGGCAGGCGCAGGAGCGGGCTGTCGGTCTCCGGCCGGTCGAGCTGGGGGAGCGGTGCCGCGGCGCGCGGGTCGAGGAGGTCGTTGGCGCGACGTCGTACGGGCTTCCAGGCGCCGGGGCGTCCGGTGACGGCGGGGCGCGTGGCGGGCTCGAGGTGCGCGACCTGGGCCGCGGTGATCGTGGCGGTGCCGCGCTCGTCGAGCGGCCAGGAGACCAGGACAGCGCCGTCAGCGCCGTCGTCGTCGTCCAGGATCGCGAGCTCGGGTCCGGCGTCGACCAGGGTGACCTCGAGGGCGTCGGGCAGCTTGCGCACCCCGAGCAGCCCGGCGGCCTCGGGGAGCAGGGTGGTGCGCAGCCGCAGCCGTCCGTCGGGGGCCCGGACGAGGAGGTGCTGGGTACGGCCGTCGGTGCTGGTGTGGCCGACCGCGCTGCTGAGCGGGCCGGTGGTCAACGACTCCGGGCGGCCACCGTCGGGCGGCACGACGACGACGTCGAAGCGGTGCTGCTCGCCGTCGAGCGGAGCGAGGTCGATGCGCGCGCCGAGGTGCTGCGGCTGGTCGGTGGTCGACTCGGTGGGCAGGTCGAGCACCTCGGTGACGCGGTTCTCGCCGTCGACGCGGGCGAGCGCCAGGCGACCGGGGCGGGCGCCGGTCGCGACCCACAGCCACCGCCCCTCGACCACGATCGCGAGCGCGGCCGACGGCCCGGAGGCGCTGTCGTCCTGGCGATCGGGGTCGGGGTCGGGGTCGCGCGCCGAGGCGCCGCGACGGAGGTTGAGCCTCACCGGGTCAGAGGCCCTCGGCCTGCTCGTCGAAGGTCTGGTGCTCGAGGAGGTGGAGGACCGGGACGCCGAGCTTGCGGCGGGCCTGCGAGGCCCAGTCGACGTGGAAGAACTCCGCCACCACGTGCGGCCGGGTGAGCACGATGGCCTCGCGGCCGTTGACGGCCGAGACCTTCGCGGCGAGCTCCTTGGTGGGGTGCCCGGTGACCAGGGCGGCGTCGGCGACGGTGGCCCCGGCCTCCCGGAGCGCGGCGACGGTGGCGGTGAGCTCGTCGCGTGCCTGCTCCTGGGCGTGCTCCTCGAGGGCCTCGAGGTCGACCTCGCTCAGGGTGGGGGCGGGTGAGCCCACCAGCTCGGTGCCGGACAGCGAGCCCAGCGAGGCCTCGACGCGCGCTGCGGCGTCGTCGACGGGGAGGAGCACGTGGTAGACCACGGGCTCCTCGATGCTCTCGTGCAGGCCGCGCACCTGGGTGGCGTCGAGCGAGCTGAGCTGCTGCTCGACGAGCAGCACGACGGGGTAGGTGTTCTGGTCTTCAGTCATGGGTCACTCTCCTCCGGACAGGACACTAGCGAGGTCATAGCTGACCGGTTGCTCCAACTGGTCGTAGCCGCACGAGGTGGGGTCCCGGTCGGGACGCCACCGCTTGAAGTGGGCCGTGTGACGAAAGCGTCGACCCTCCATCGCGTCATACTTCACCTCGAGCACCCGGTCGGGGCGCAGCGGGGTGAACGACAGGTCCTTGCCGGCGCTCCAGCGGCTCTGGGTGCCGGGCACGCGGTCGGGGTTGGCGATCGCCTGCGCCTCCGCGCCGGCCCACTCGCCCCACGGGTGCTCGGCGATCGGGCACACCAGCGGCTGCAGCTCGTCGATGAGCTCGGCCCGCCGCGCCGCGGTGAAGCTGGCGCTGACGCCGACGTGCTGGAGCGAGCCGTCGGCGTACAGGCCGAGCAGGAGGCTGCCGAGCAGCGGACGGTCGGGGGTGCTGGTCTTGTGCTCGCGGTAGCCGGCGACGACGACGTCGGCGGTGCGCTCGTGCTTGATCTTCATCATGGTGCGGCCGTTCTCGACGTACGGCCCGCCGAGCGGCTTGGCGATGACGCCGTCGAGGCCGGCGCCCTCGAACTGGTGGAACCACTCCTGGGCGACGGCGGGCTCCTCGGTGGTGCGGGTGAGGTAGCAGGGGCCGCCCAGACCGGCGAGCGCCTTCTCCAGGGTGGCCCGGCGCTCGACGAAGGGGCGGTCGACGTACGACGTGTTGTCGAGGGCGAGGAGGTCGAAGGCGACGAAGCTGGCGGGGGTCTTCTCGGCGAGCATGTCGACGCGCGAGGCGGCCGGGTGGATCCGCTCCTGCAGCACCTCGAACTCCAGTCGCCTCCCGATCGCGACGAACACCTCGCCGTCGAGCACGCAACGCTCCGGCAGCTGCTCGCGCATCGCGGCCACCAGCTCGGGGAAGTAGCGGGTCAGCGGCTTGGTGTTGCGGCTGGTGAGCTCGACCTCGTCGCCGTCCTTGAACACCAGGCAGCGGAAGCCGTCCCACTTCGGCTCGAAGCTGAGCCCGGCGACGTCGCCGACGACGGTCTTGGCCGGGTCGGGCACGCCCTTGACCGCCTTGGCGAGCATCGGGCGCACGGGTGGCATCACGGGCAGGTCCACGAGAACAACCTAGACGAGCGTGCGCGGCGCAACGAGGCGCGACATCTCGTTTGCCGGGGGTGCGGGCTGCGGGCCCT
>JBFJKO010000222.1:0-5919 GCA_041634935.1 Nocardioides sp. | reverse complement strand
GGGAGGCGGGGCCCTACTTGCGTCTCGGGGCGTTTCGGGGCGTCTCGGGGCGACCCGGTCCCGACCCGGTGGCGAGCCGTGGCGACCCGGATCACAGGATTGAACCGCCGACGCCGTGGGTAGGACCAGTCGGTGATGGCCCGTCCGGGTCGTCGCGAATGATCCGAAATGACCATCACGTCAGCGGGCCCGAGCGCGTACGCTTGAGGAGCACGGCGATGAAGGTCACCGCACACTCGGGAGTTAGGGGACGGCATGCACGATCAGTTCGACGTCACCCTCGAAGACATGGACCTGCTCGGCGAGGTGGAGCTCACCACCAACCTCATCATCGCGGCCAGTGAGGCCGACGAGATGCTGAGCAGCGACGAGATCGACCGCATCCTCGGCGTCCTGCCGAGTAGGTGACGGGCGCCGATCAGCAGGTCGCGAACAGCACCGGGCCCGAGCTGAGGTCCGAGAGCACGTAGGCGCCGTCGACCGGCGCCAGGTCGAGGACGACCACGTCGTCACGCACCGAGGCCTCCTGAAGCGCGAAGCGCTCGCTGAAGTCGCCGCCCTGCCCGGGCGCCGGTCCGGACGCCAGGATCGCGCGGGTCTCGGCGTTCACGCGCGCCTGCTCGGGCGTGGCCAACGACATCGCCACCCGCACGCTGCCGTCGGCGTACGCCCCGAGGGCGAACCCGGTGAGCGGGTTGACCTCCCCGGCCGCCTCGATCAGCGAGCGGCCGGCGGCGACGTCGGTGTCGTCGGCGCGGGCCAGCGCGAGGGCGTTGCACACCTGGTCGCCGGTGTAGAGCGAGGCCGCGAGCGGCTGGCCGGCCGCCTCGACGACCCCCGCCGGGAGCGCCTCGGTCTCGGCCCGGGCCCCGGCGTCGACGGCGGCCGTGATCCCGGTGCCGGAGTCGCTGGAGTAGATCATCGAGTGCTCGGGGTCGAGGGCGATCAGCAGCAGCTCGGGGGTCACCTGGGCGGTGATCTCGTCGCGCGTCGGGTCGGAGACCCAGTAGCCGTCCGGCCCGGTGGGCTCCGCGTAGCCCTCGGCGCGCAGTGCGTCGGCGACGGCGTCGAAGTCGACTTCCTCGCCGGCCCGCATCGCCAGCGACGCGGCCCCGGGTCCCTGGTTGAAGAGCTCCCAGTCGAGCGTGGCGGGGGAGAAGCCGAGCCGCTCGTGCATCGCGACCGCCGAGGAGCCCAGGGCCGAGGACGGCGTCAGGTCGGCCTCGAAGCCCCGGTCGAGCAGGTCCTGCACGGCCGGCGCGGGGGAGGACGCCGTCAGGTCGAGCCCGACCTGGCGTCGTACGCCGGCCCAGTCGGTCCACGAGAACCGCTGGGTGTCGGCGGGGGCCAGGCGCAGGGCGCCGGCCAGGGTGGCGCGGTCGGCGTCGTCCTCACGGGTCTGGAGCACCACCACGATCGCGGCCGCCACGACGGCCAGGGCGATCACGGCACCGGCGAGGGTCATCAGACGGGTACGCGTCACGATGGTGCCGGGCTCCTCGATCGTTGGGTGTGGTGTGAGACTAGCCCCCGTGACCGCGTCCTCCGCCACGGATGCGCCGGGCCCCCCGGCCACCGACGTCCTCGCTGCCGGGGTCGTGGTGTTCCGCCCCGGCCGTCAGGTGCTGCTCGTGCACCGTCCCAAGTACGACGACTGGTCCTTCCCCAAGGGCAAGCTCGACCCCGGTGAGCACCGCACCGTCGCCGCGGTGCGCGAGGTCGACGAGGAGACCGGGCTGCACGTGCGCCTGGTCTCGCCGCTGGCGTCGCAGCGCTACCCGCTCTCCTCCGCCGCAGCGGGTCGCTGCAAGACGGTCTTCTACTGGACCGGGCGTGCGGTGGGTGACGACGACGTCAGCACCTACCGCCCCAACGACGAGATCGACGCGGTCGAGTGGGTCCCCGCCGAGGAGGCCGCCGAGCGGCTGACCTACCCCCACGACCGCGAGACCCTCGCCGAGGCGCTGGGGCGCCGCAAGAAGTCGCAGGCGGTCGTGGTGCTGCGCCACGCCAAGTCGCGCTCGCGCAAGGCCTGGCGCCGCGACGACCGCGAGCGGCCGCTGCTCGACCTCGGCCGGGCGCAGGCCGAGCGCCTGGTGCCCGTGCTGGCGGCGTACGGCGTCACCCGCGTGCTGTCGTCGTCGAGCACCCGCTGCGTGCAGACCGTGGAGCCCTTCGCCGACACCACCGGCTGGGAGCTCGAGACGACGACCGCCCTGTCCGAGGAGGGCGCCGACACCGACCTGCTCGCCGGCATCGTGGACGGCGTCCGGGCCGACGGCCGACCCACGGTGCTGTGCACCCACCGGCCGGTGCTGCCCCTGCTGTGCGACGCGCTCGGGGTCGACGACCCGGGTCTCGAGGTCTCCGACCTCCTGGTGCTGCAGGTGCGGCGCGGTCGCGTGGTGTCGCACGAGCACATTTCCGTGTGATTCGCACCACCCGCTACGCCTGGAAGTGCTTCTGCACGGGTGCTGTTCATCCTCCGTTAACCACGTCCGAGGTGCTTGGTCACCTGGCAGCTCGAACGTTCCCTCCGTGAACCTCACCAGAGTCAACAAGGAGAACAACGTGAAGCGCAGCGCGATTCGTACCGCCCTGGTCCCCGGTGTCGCCGCTCTGGCGTTGACGCTGGCCGCGTGCGGCGGCGGCGACGCGGGTGCCGGCTCCGGCGCCTCGGGCAGCGTCTCGGTCGACGGCAGCTCGACGGTCTTCCCGATGAGCGACGCTGCTGCTGAGCTCCTCAACGAGGAGGCCCCCGGCATCGAGGTCGCCGTGGCGGCGTCCGGCACCGGCGGTGGCTTCGAGAAGTTCTGCGTCGGCACCACCGACATCTCCGACGCCTCGCGCCCGATCGAGGAGGACGAGGTCGCGGTGTGCGAGGAGAACGGCGTCGAGTTCGTCGAGCTCCAGGTCGCCACTGACGCCCTCACCATGGTCGTCAACCCCGACCTCGGTGTCGACTGCCTGACCGTCGACCAGGTCAAGAAGCTCTGGGGCCCCGACGCGAAGGCCACCAACTGGAACGAGATCGACCCGAGCTTCCCCGACCAGGAGATCGCGCTCTTCGGTCCCGGCACCGACTCGGGCACCTACGACTACATGGCCAACGACGTCGTCGAGTCCGAGACCGAGAACACCCGCACCGACTACGAGGCCTCCGAGGACGACAACGTGCTCGTGCAGGGCGTCGCCAACACCCCGGGCGCCACGTCGTACTTCGGCTACACCTACTTCGAGGAGAACGCCGACTCGCTCAAGGCGCTCTCGATCGACGACGGCAACGGCTGCGTCGAGCCCTCCGCCGAGACCGCCCAGGCCGGCGAGTACACCCCTCTGGCCCGTCCGCTCTTCATCTACGTCAACAAGGACAAGTACACCGAGAACGACGCCGTCGCGGCCTACGTCGACTTCTACGTCGAGAACCTCGCCGACATCGCCGAGATCGGCCAGTTCATCCCGCTGAGCGACGACCTCTACGCTGAGACCCAGTCCGAGCTCGAAGCCCTGGCCGCCGGCTGATCCCGAGAGAAAGTTCTCTTCATGAGTAGTACGTCAACGGTGGCAGGCCCGTCCGGAAGGGCGGGTCTGCCCCTTGACCTCGGTCGCAAGTCGCGACCGGGGGAGCAGGTCATCAAGGTCGTCCTCACGGTGTCCGCGATGCTCTCGGTGTTCATCACCGTCGGCATCCTCGTGGCGCTGATCGGCCCGGTCATCGACTTCTTCGCCGAGGTCCCGGTGGGCGACTTCTTCGCCATCGAGGGCGAGTTCGCCGTCCTCCCGCTGGTGATGGCGACGTTCGTGGTGACCGTGATCGCTCTCCTCGTGGCGGTGCCGCTCGGGCTCGGCGCCGCGATGTACCTCTCCGAGTACGCCTCGCCGCGGGCCCGGAAGTACCTCAAGCCCACCGTGGAGCTGCTCGCAGGTGTGCCGTCGGTCGTCTACGGCTTCTTCGCCCTGACCTTCGTCACCCCCACGCTGCTCCAGAAGATCCTCAACGTCGAGGTCGGCTTCACCAACGCGCTGGCCGCCGGTCTCGTGCTCGGCGTCATGGTCATCCCCACGATCGCCTCGCTCGCCGAGGACGCGCTCTCCGCCGTCCCGATGTCGATGCGTCAGGGCTCCCTGGCGATGGGCGCCAACCGGATGCAGACGACGCTGCGCGTCGTCTTCCCCGCGGCCCTCTCGGGCATCGCGGCCGCGATCGTCCTGGGCATGTCGCGCGCCATCGGCGAGACCATGATCGTGGCCCTCGCCGCCGGTGCCCAGAAGAACTTCTCCCTGGACCCGCGCGACGGCATGCAGACCATGACGGGCTTCATCGCCCAGACCGCCGGCGGGGAGAACCCCGTCGGCTCGACGTCGTACAACACGCTGTTCGCGGTCGGCATGCTGCTGTTCGTGATCACGTTCGTCATCAACATCATCAGCATCGCGCTGGTCCGCCGCTACCGACAGGCCTACTGATGAGCGTCGCCACCAAGTCAGCTCGCGAGACCGTCGAGGTCATCTCCAAGACCGGTCGTGACCGCGACCGCAACGTCGCCTCGATGCTCTTCCTGCTCGGGCTGTGGTTCTCGCTGTTCTTCGGCGTGATGGTCCTGGTCGTCCTGATCGTCGACACCGCGATCTCGGGCGCCTCGCGTTTCGACGGCGACCTGATCACCGGCTACAGCTCGCGGATCAGCCCCGAGACCACCGGCTTCCGCGCCGGCATCCTCGGCTCGGTGTGGCTGATGGGCTTCACGGCGCTCTTCGCCGTCCCGCTCGGCATCGCCGCCGCGATCTACTTCGAGGAGTTCTCCGACCAGAGCAAGTGGTACAACCGGCTGCTCGAGGTCAACCTCCAGAACCTCGCCGCCGTCCCGTCCATCGTCTACGGCCTCCTGGCCGTCGCCGTGATGGCGCTGATGGGCTTCCAGCAGAAGGGCGTCGTGCTCGGCGGTGCGATCGCGCTGGCGCTGCTGATCCTGCCGGTCATCATCATCACCACCCGTGAGGCCCTGCGTGCCGTGCCGCAGGAGATCCGTCAGGGTTCCCTCGCCCTCGGCGCCACGGTGTGGCAGACGACGTGGCGCCAGACGCTCCCCTCGGCCATCCCTGGCATCTCGACCGGCACCATCCTCGGGCTCTCGCGCGCCATCGGTGAGGCAGCTCCCCTGGTGGTCGTCGGCATCGCGGGCTCCGTGCGCTTCGACCCCACGGGGGTCATGTCGCAGATCACCGCGCTGCCGATCCAGATCTACGCCCTGACCTCGGAGTCGCGTGAGGCGTACCAGATTGCCGCCTCGGCTGCGATCATCGTCCTGCTGGTGATGATCTTGAGCCTCAACGGGCTGGCCATCTACATCCGCAACAAGTTCCAGCGATCCTGGTAGGAATCTGATGACAACTCATCCCGCGACAGCGAGCACCAAGAAGGGCGATCACCAGATGCCCCAGGCCACCCCCAACCCGAGCGATGTCGGTCGGCGCGACCTGCCCGACGTCCCGCCCGACCCGGTGATGGAGGTCGAGAACCTCAACGTCTACTACAACGCCTTCCACGCGGTGCACGACGTCAACCTGCGCTTCGGCAAGAACGAGATCACCGCGCTGATCGGGCCCTCGGGCTGCGGCAAGTCGACCGTGCTGCGCTGCCTCAACCGGATGAACGACCTCGTCTCCGGCGCGCGCGTGGAGGGTCGGGTCAACTACCACGGCCAGAACATCTACGACCGCGGCGTCGACGCGATCGCGGTGCGCACCAACATCGGCATGGTCTTCCAGAAGCCGAACCCGTTCCCGAAGTCGATCTACGACAACATCGCCTACGGCCCGCGGGTCACCGGCATGAAGGTCGACAACATGGACGACCTGGTCGAGGAGGCGCTCACCGGCGCCGCCCTGTGGGACGAGGTCAAGGACAAGCTCAAGCAG
>JBFJKO010000221.1:0-5962 GCA_041634935.1 Nocardioides sp. | reverse complement strand
CGAACGCCCAGCGGGTGCTGCTCGACGCCCACTGCCCGGTGCTGGCCGTCAAGGCCTGACCGGCCGGCCCCGGCCGGCACCGACCGGCACCGGCCGGCCCCGGCCGGACCCGTCAGGGGTCAGCAGCGGCTCGTGACGCTCCGGGCCTTGATCCGCGGTCCGGGCTCGGAGGCCTGAGCGCGCTTGTTGAGCGGCCAGCCGCGCTGCCAGTCGTAGAGCACCCGAGTACGGCGCATCTCGGTGTCGCCCTGACCGACCAGGCTGAGCCGGGGCGTGAGCGGGACCCGGGGGATCGCCTTGCGGCGCTTGACCGTCGCCAGGCTCTCACCGTCGAGGAACCACGTGATGTGCTTGCGGGTGACCTCGACGCCGAAGGTGTGGGCGCCGTCGCCGAGCCGCGGGATGCGGCGCGAGCCGGCCCAGGCCTTCTGCGAGCGCGCGGACGAGACGCCGATCCGGGCCCGGGCCGAGTTGAACGCCACGTCGGCGACCTTGACGACGTTCAGGCCGCAGCGGGCGTCGCTCTCGAAGGCCGGGACGAGCTCGATCTTGACCCGGTAGTCGCGTCCGGCGTCCTCGAAGACGTCGATACGGCGACGGAACTCCCACCGTCCGTAGGTCATCGGGTTGCCGGTGAGCGTCGCGGTGGTGGTGCCGACGTCGCCCTCACCGGGCCACTCGCTGACGTGGGTGCTGAGGGCCATGCCGCCGTTGTAGTGCGCGACCCGGCCGGAGCCGTCCGAGGCGTCGATCCACGCGCCGGCGCGTCGGGTGCCGCGGTAGGGCAGGTCGGTGAGGGACTCGCCGCCCTCCCACGCGAAGTCGTAGAGGAACGGACCCCACTTGTAGCGGGTGCTGGCGAGCGGCGTGGCGCCCTTGCTCGCGGAGGAGCGGGCAGCGGTGGTGCTCGAGGCGGACCGCGAGGTGGTGGTCGCGCTCCTGGCCGGCGTCCTGGACCCGGGGGCCACGACGTCGATCATCAACGGGTACGACGGGAACCACCCGATCTCGTTGCCGTCGGTCTTGATGTCGTCCAGGCGCACCCGGTAGGCGAGGTCGCCGGGCTCGGTCGCGGTGACGGTGAAGGACGCCGAGCCGTCGGCGGCCGACGTCGTGGTGTCGACGGTCTGCCACTGGTCGGTGTCGACCCGCTGCTGCAGGTCGATGACACGGCCCGGGAAGGCCGGCGCCGGGCGCCCGAGGTTGCCGCGACCCGTGGGAGTCGTGTTGACCCCGAGGGTGAACGGCTTGCCGCTCACGACCGTGCCGCCGGCCTGCTCGGCACCACCGTTGAGTGACAGCACGACCTCCTGCTGACGCGGCTCGAGCATCACTGCCTGGCTGGTGGTGCCGTTGCCGGCCAGCACCCGATAGCTGATGCCGAAGTTGTTGGGACCCGGATAGGTGAAGGAGTAGCCGCCGGCTCCGTTGGTGGAGGCGACGACCCCGTCGCGGGTGTTCCAGGTGTCGCCGGGTCGGTTGAAGAGGGTCTGGATCTTCAACGGCGAGTTCGGTGCGCCTGCGAGCGTGCCGGTGAACGTCAGGCTCTGACCTCCGACGAACACCTCGGGGGAGATGCTCAGCGACGTCGAGGACTGCTGGGCGGAGCTGCTGGGGGAGGCGCCGGGGAGGGCGACGAGCGAGAGGCTCGTCACCAGTGCTCCGAGCGCGCAGAGCAGTGATCGGGACATGGGTGTGTCTCCAGCGGGGGGTGGGGGGAGTGGTGCAGGGGAGTTGGAGGGTGCAGCCAGCCTAGGGACCGCTGACGGATCAGCAGCCGTTTTGCAGATTCTTTACTTTCAGTCCGGAGCCCTTCTGGGCCTTGCGGGCCTGCTTGTTGAGCGTCCAGCCGCGCTGCCAGTCGTAGAGCACCCGCGTGCGGCGCATCTCCTTGTGGCCCTTGCCGACGAGGCTGAGCTTGGGGGTGAGCGGGACGCCGGGGATCGCCTGACGGTTCTTGACGGTGGCCAGGCTCCGGCCGTTGAGGAACCACGTGATGTGGCTGCGTGTGACCTCGACGCTCCAGCTGTGCGGGTTGTCGCCGACTCGCGGGATCCTCTTCGAGCCGGTCCAGGCCTTCTTGGCGTCGGAGGACGTCACGCCCAGCGTGGCCTTGCGGGAGTTGAAGCCCACCGTGGCGACGTTGATCGTGTTCGCCCCGCACGCGGCGTCCGAGGCGTTGGCCGGGACGAGCTCGATCTTGGCGCGGTAGTTGCGGCCCTTCTTCTCGAAGACGTCGATGCGACGCCGGAACTCCCAGCGGCCGTAGGTGATCGCGTTGCCCGCGAGCGTCACGGAGTTGGTGCCGTGGTCGCCCACGCCGGGGAAGTCGCTGAGGTGGCTCTCGAGGGCCAGCCCGCCGTTGTGAGCCGCTGCGCGACCCGATCCGTTGGACCGGTCGATCCAGTAGCCGACCCGGTTGCGACCGCGGTAGGGCTTGTCGGTGAGGGCCTCGCCCGTCTCCCAGGCGAAGTCCCAGTGGGTCGGGCCCCATTTGTAGCGGGCGCTGGCCTGCGGGTTCCCGCCACCGGACCGCGCCGAGACCGCGGCCACGGGTCGTGCCTCGCTCGGCTCGTCCTGCGTGGGCGCGGAGCGCGGGACCGGCGTCGAGGCCGTTGTACGGCCGCTCGGGTCAGCGAAGCGGACCTCGAGGGGGAAGGAGGGGAACCAGCCGATGTGGTTGCCACCGGTGTGGATCGCGGCCTGACGGACGCGGTAGGCGGTCGTGCCGGAGCTGCCGGCGTCGAGGTAGAAGCGCGCCTGGCCCTGACTGTTGGACGTGGTGCTGGCGATGGTCTGCCACTGGTCGCCGTTGACGCGCTGCTGGAGGTCCAGGGTGCGGCCGGGGAAGGCCGGGGGCGGGCGACCGAGGTCGCCGCGCCCGGTGGGGGTGGTGTTGACGTCGATGCGGAAGCCCTGGCCCGGCGCCACCCGGCCCGCACGCTGCTCCTGGGCGCCGTTGAGGCTGAGGCTGACCTCCTGCTGACGGGGCTGGAAGCGCACCACCTTGCTCGTGCGGCCGTTGGCGGCCTTGACCCGGTAGCGGATGTTGTAGTTGCTCGGGGCGATGTGGGTGAACGTGAACTGGCCCTGGCGGTCGGTGCGGCCGGCGGACCTGTCGCGGGTGATCCACTTGTCGCCGGCACGGTTGAAGAGCGACTGCACCTTCAGCTTCTTGTTCGCCGCACCCGGGATCCGGCCCGAGAACGTCAGGAGCTGGCCCCCGACGAACCGCTTGGGCGTCACGCGCAGGCTCGCGGCCTTGCGCTTGCTCGACACGGCCGCGCTCGTCAGGGCCACGCTCGCGCCGGTCGCGGTCGTCGTGCTGGTCGCGGCGCCGGCCGGGGCGCCGGGCGTGGCGCCCACGACCGCGAGCAGGGCCACCAGGGTGGCGATGGCCGTCGTGGCGGCGGCCAGGTGTCGTCTCATCACGTGTCTCCCGTACCCGTCAGGGGGGCTTCTAGTACTGGGCGGGTGTCGGTTGGGGGCGGACATGGGAAAGGCGCTCACCGACCGGCGGGCGCCCTTGCACTGGGTCCAACGATAGGCAGAAGCAGACGTCACGCCCGAAACGGCGGACGTGACCGGCATCCCAGTCGCTCGAGCGAGGAGATGACCGGGGTGGACAATGAGGCCATGGCCATCCACATCACCGGTCTCGACGACGCCGACCAGCTGCTCACCGACAACCACTTCGCGCTGCTCGCGGGGATGATGCTGGACCAGCAGTACCCGATGGAGCACGCGTTCCGTGGCCCGGCCAAGGTGACCGAGCGTCTCGGTGGGTTCGACCCCCGCGTGATCGCCGAGGCCGACCCCGAGGAGTTCGCGGCGCTCTGCGCCCAGACCCCGGCCATTCACCGGTTCCCCGGATCGATGGCCGGTCGGCTTCAGGAGCTGGCCCGCCTCGTCGTCGAGCAGTACGACGGTGAGACCGAGCGGTTGTGGACCGAGGCGAGCGACGGCAAGGACCTGATGAAGCGCCTCCAGGCGCTGCCCGGTTTCGGGGCACAGAAGGCCAAGATCTTCGTGGCGCTGCTGGCCAAGCAGCTCGACGTGCGCAAGGACGGGTGGGAGCGCCTCGTCGGTGACTACGCGCTCGACGGCTACCGGTCCGTGGCCGACGTCGTCGACCCGGACAGCCTGCAGAAGGTGCGTGACTTCAAGAAGGAGAAGAAGGCCGCGGCCAAGGCGGAGCCGGCGTCCTGAGAGAAGGCTGAGTCACACCTGAAGGCGACCTGAGGGTGCGCCGGGGTGGGTCCGGGACGCCCCCGGTGCGGGTGGTGGTCGGGTCGGTTTCGGGCTCGTGGCAGAATGACCGAGCGGCTCTTGACGACAGCGGCCTTTGCCGCGCCCGCAAGCCGCATCGCCAGACCAGACCGACAGCCCCAGCGCAGCTTCACGAGAGGTGTTCGTGTCCTCGAACGCACGTAAGATCCCCACCGAGGTGCTCGCGCACCCCGCCGTTCTCACGCTCATCGACGAGGCGCGTGCCTCGGGCTCCTTCAGCCCCGACCAGGTACGTCGCGCCAGCGACGACGCCGGCGTCGAGCCGCGTCACCTGAAGTCCCTGCTGGAGCACCTCAGCTCGCTCGGGCTGAGCGTCGCGCTCCCCGCGGAGACGCGCGCGGCTGCCGCCACCGGCACCCGCAAGACCACCACGGCGACCGCCAAGAAGACGCCGGCGAAGAAGGCGGCTGCCGCCGCTGCAGCAGAGTCGACCGACGCCGCCCCGGCCGCCAAGAAGGCCGCCCCCGCCAAGAAGGCAGCTCCGGCGAAGAAGGCCGCGCCGGCCAAGAAGACGACCGCCGCTGCGGCCAAGAAGGCGGCTGCCGCCGCGCTGGGCCCCGACGGCAAGAAGGTCCTGCCCGACGTCCCGGACGAGCAGTTCGAGAAGGACGTCGTGGCCGACCCCACGATCAAGGAAGCCGAGGAGGAGGCGACCGCGACGTCGTCCTTCGTCGTCTCCGCCGCCGACGACACCGACGAGCCGGCACAGCAGGTCATGGTCGCCGGTGCGACCGCCGACCCGGTCAAGGACTACCTGAAGCAGATCGGCAAGGTCCCGCTGCTCAACGCCGAGATGGAGGTCGAGCTGGCCAAGCGCATCGAGGCCGGTCTCTTCTCCGACGAGAAGCTCGCCAAGGGCGGCAAGATCACGCCCAAGGTCCTCGAGGAGCTCGAGTGGATCTCCGAGGACGGCAAGCGCGCCAAGAACCACCTCCTCGAGGCCAACCTGCGACTGGTCGTCAGCCTCGCCAAGCGCTACACCGGTCGCGGGATGCTCTTCCTCGACCTGATCCAGGAGGGCAACCTCGGTCTGATCCGTGCGGTCGAGAAGTTCGACTACACCAAGGGCTACAAGTTCTCCACCTACGCGACCTGGTGGATCCGCCAGGCGATCACGCGGGCCATGGCCGACCAGGCCCGCACGATCCGCATCCCGGTCCACATGGTCGAGGTCATCAACAAGCTCGCCCGCGTGCAGCGTCAGATGCTCCAGGACCTCGGCCGGGAGCCCACCCCGGAGGAGCTCGCCAAGGAGCTCGACATGACCCCCGAGAAGGTCATCGAGGTCCAGAAGTACGGACGCGAGCCGATCTCGCTCCACACGCCCCTCGGCGAGGACGGCGACTCCGAGTTCGGCGACCTCATCGAGGACTCCGAGGCCATCGTGCCCGCTGACGCGGTCAGCTTCACGCTGCTCCAGGAGCAGCTGCACGCCGTCCTCGACACGCTGTCCGAGCGTGAGGCCGGCGTCGTCTCGATGCGCTTCGGCCTGACCGACGGTCAGCCGAAGACCCTCGACGAGATCGGCAAGGTCTACGGCGTGACCCGCGAGCGGATCCGCCAGATCGAGTCCAAGACGATGTCGAAGCTGCGGCACCCGTCGCGGTCCCAGGTTCTGCGCGACTACCTGGACTGACAAATCTTCGAACGACAAGCGACCGTCGATCTTCGG
>JBFJKO010000220.1:0-5962 GCA_041634935.1 Nocardioides sp. | reverse complement strand
GGTCGGCGTGCCGCGCTTCACGTGGTGCGTCGTCGGCCCGTCGATCCGGATCGGCTGACCGAGACCGTGACGGGTGAACCACCCGATCGCGAGGCGAGTTCCCAGCAGCGAGACGAGCATGGCGAGACCGCCGCTCAGAAGAATCGCTCGCATGCGCTCCAGTCCCTACGTCGACGATGTCCGGCCGCAAGTATGGACACCGCGAGTGCAGGGGGAGCCGGGGCACGCCGGGTGGGCCTAGCCTGTGGCGCGTGCTGATCCGACCCGCTGCCGTCCGGGATGCCGAGGCACTGACCGACCTGCATCTCGACGTCTGGGAGGAGACCTACCACGACCTCATCGAGGCAGACGTCCTGCAGGAGAGGCGCACAGGGCGTTCGGATCGCGTCGAGCGGTGGCGTCGAAACCTCCTGCACCCGGAAAGCAAGACACTTCTCGCGTGGGAGGACGACCGCAGTCGGTTGCTGGGCTTCGTCAGCACGGGGCGGGGCCGCGACGAGCCACGAGCAAGCGTGCCCGACCTCGAGCTCTGGGCTCTCTATGTTCGCGCCGAGGTGTACGGCCGCGGCGTCGGCCACGCCCTGCTGAACGAAGCGATCGGGACTGCGCCGGCGTACCTCTGGGTGCTCGACGGCAATGACCGCGCGATCGGGTTCTACGAACGGCAGGGTTTCCATCTGGACGGAGCCACGAAGATCGAACCCGTGGGGGTGGAGCACCGGATGGTGCGCCGGGGAGTCGGGGCGTCCTGAGCGACGTTGCACCTCGCTCCACCTGCGTTAGTTGACATAATGTCACTTATCGGCGAACCAAACCGAGCCCGTGCGGCGTCCCACGTCGCTGCCACTCAACTACCCACTGCCAGCGCAACAAGCTGGCGTCGTTGAAGGAACGAAACAGGGCGCACGAGAGCCATCCACTCGTCTGACACAGGGACCCGCGGGTTGCGGTAGCCGTGTCCGTCACGCAGCTTCATCCATGGTGATACCGAGAGTCGGGTGACCATATGATTCAGGCCGTGCGACCAAGTGCGATGACCATGGGAACAGCCGTGACCCTCATGCTGGCGGCGATGACGCCCGTTGACACCCATGGAGCGACCGGGTCGACAGGTGCCATCTCCATCCGGACCTACAAGGGCGCACCGCCAGGCGCCGAACCGACGCAGACTCCTCGCGGCGAGATACCCATGAGCGTCGACCGGATCAGCGGTAAGAAGGTGCGCCTCACCGTGTGGGGTAGTGGAAGTTGCCCTCCCTTTGGGAAGAGGGCTGCCACCAACGCGAAGCGGACGGCAGTGCGGGTCAGGGCTCACAGATATGAAGGCGAATGCACCGCCGACTCCAGTCCGGCAACAACAGTGGTCACCTTCGGCCGCGGTGTACACCTGGAACGCAGAGTGCGGATCATCTTCATCCACCAGGACGGCAGCAGACTCGCGCTCACTGCTCGTTGATACGGCGGACGCCGTCCCGTCCACGGGTCACTTATCGGCGAACCGACACCGGGTCGGGATCCGAAGACCTAGTCGCTCCGCAGGACGAACTACACGCGTGTGCTGCAGAAGTTCTCGATCAGTCGTATCACCACGGCGCGCCACGGGTCTTCCTCGGTGATCGCGCGTCACCGGACGCGCACCGAGGATGAGGATCCACACCATGACGAACCGAGTCATCAACGTCGCAGCAGCCGCCACCCTCGCCGGCGGTCTCTTCGCGGTCGGCACGACCGCCGTCGCCAACGACGGGACGGGCAACCCGCAGGGTCGCGGTGAGAGCATCGCGGCCAAGGCCGCCGAGGGCACGACCCGCTGTGACGGCAAGCGCAACATCAACCTGAAGACCCGCATCAACTCCAACCCGTTCACGTTCTCCGAGACGGGCGTGGACGCCGCAGACCAGGCGGTGCCCGGGATGGTCGTCAACTTCCGTGGCCCGCGCAGGGGCACCGACACCTTCCTGGTGACCTTCTCGGCCGAGTCGCAGCTCAACGGCGGACTCAACAACTCCGACTGGATGGGCATCGAGACCCACCTCGATGGCACTCCGATCCAGCCGTACACGGCCGTCGGCGACGTCTACGCCTTCACCAGCACGGACCTGTGGCAGAGCAACGCGGCCCAGTTCTGCGTGCGCGTCGGCAAGGGCAAGCACCAGCTGCGCGTCTTCGCCAACCTGCACGACGGCGGGAACGACAGCACCCTCAGCGGCTGGCTCGACGACGCCACGATGAGCGTCCTGCGCTTCGACTGAGGTCGCCGGACGATTCGTCGCCCGTCGTGTATCACGGCCCCGGACCGGCCCTCCTCACCAGTAGGACCCGGACCGGGGCCGTCACACGGGCGGTCCCCCGCCCGGCTCGAAGGGAGAGCCCGTCGTGCACGACTCCACGCTCCTGCACCAGATCTCGACGACGATTGCGCCGTCGCGTAAGACACGCGAGGATCGGACGATCGAGACACCGACGCTGGAGCACCTCGTCCACCGTGCCAGACGCGGCGACCAGTCCGCCTGGGACGACGTCGTCGAGCGCTTCCTTCCGCTCGTCGGCTCCGTGATCGCCCGTCATCGCCTGCGCGGCGCGGATGCCGAGGACGTCAACCAGACCGTCTGGCTCAAGCTCGTCGAGCACCTCGACGACCTGCGCGAGCCGGCCGCCCTCCCGGGCTGGATCGCCACCACGACCCGACGCGAGTGCCTTCGCACGCTCGATCGCGCACGACGCAGCACGCCGTCCGATCCGCAGGAGTCACGGGTCCTGGAGTCGGCCGACGACGCGTTCGGCGGCACCGAGCCGCAGGACCTCGACGCCGGCCTGCTCTCCGCCGAGCTGCTCCAGGCGCTCCGCGACGGGCTCGCCGCCCTTCCCGAGGCCCGACGCGAGCTGTTGCTTCTCCTCCTGCACGACCCGCCGATCCCCTACCAGCAGATCAGCGCGCTGCTCGGCATCCCTGTCGGCAGCATCGGTCCCACACGCGCCCGCGCACTCGCGCAGCTCCGCAAGACGCCGGCTCTCCAGCTGCTCGTCTCCCCCACCACTGCCGCTCCCGATCATCGGAGTACCTCATGACCATCCCGCAGGACGACGACCAGCTGATGGCGATGCTCGCCGCGGCGCAGCGTGAGGTCGCTGACGTGAGCGACACCATGCGCGCCGCCGCTCGGGGCGCCTTCGCCTGGCGCACCATCGACGAGGACCTGATGGAGCTCACCTACGACTCCCGGCTCCACGACGAGGTCCTGGTGCGCGGCACCGTCGAGGGCGCGACCGTCATCGGGTTCCAGGGCGCCGACCTCTCGCTCGAGGTCGAGCGCGACGCCGGCGAGCTGATGGGTCAGGTCGTGCCGGCGGCGAAGTGCCGCGTCACGCTCGTGGCCCGGGAGGGCGACGTGCTCACGGTGCACGCCGACGAGAGCGGCTTCTTCGTGCTCCCGCTGAGCACCGAGGGTCCGTTCCGGCTGCGCGTGCAGCTCGGCGACCGGACCGAGAGCACCACCTGGATGGATCTCTGAGGACGCCCGTCAGGGCATCGCGACGTAGGGCCCGACGCCGGGGACGGCGTTCGTGCGCGACTCGGCGAGCACCTGCTCGGCGGCGTGGCGGGCGCTGAGCCCGGTCGCGCTCATCCGCGCCGCGATCAGGCCGACCACCACCGGGGTCGAGAACGACGTGCCGCTCCAGCGCGCCATCCCCTTGAAGTGGCGCACGTCGCCGGCCTGGGGCGGCTCGCTGCAGGTGTAGGCGCCGATCGGGAACGCGTTCACCAGGTCACTCCCCTGCGTGCTCACGTCGACCCAGCTGCCGAAGTTCGAGTAGTCGGCGCGCACCCCGGACGCATCGGTGGCACCCACCGAGACCGCCCAGGGGAACGCCGCCGGCCAGAACGGCGCCCGGGTGCTGTCGTTGCCGGCCGCCGCGACCAGCACGGTGTTCTTGACCTGGCTCAGGTACTTCTCGTAGAAGACCTGGAAGGCCAGGGACGCACCGTTGCCGCGGGTCACCGTGCCGGCGGAGAGGTTGATGATGTCGGGGACCAGCGCCATCGTCTCGACGAGCTGGACCACCATGTCGCCCTCGAAGGCCGCCCCGCCGCGCGTCAGGAAGCCCTCCACCCGCACCTCGGTCGACGGGGCGACACAGCGCACCACGCCGGCGATGAACGTGCCGTGGCCGGCATAGGGGTGGATGGCGTTCGGATCGATGGTCTCCACGTCGCCGGTCACGCCCCGCAGCCACGGCGTCGTCCGGCTCGTGGCTGCGTCCGGCCACCAACCGGTGTCGACGACCGACACCAGGACGCCGTCGCCGGCGCCCTTCTCCTTCGACACCGCGGGCACCGGCTTGCGGTTCGGCGGCTCCTCGGGCTCCGTCGCGGGGCAGCACCGACCGCCCCCGA
Source organism: Nocardioides sp. (assembly GCA_041634935.1). GTDB lineage: Bacteria > Actinomycetota > Actinomycetes > Propionibacteriales > Nocardioidaceae > Nocardioides. Next base: position 1,566 of record JBFJKO010000220.1, on the reverse strand, counting down.
CGGCACACACGTAGAGCACGTGGTCGGGGGTCGCCACGCCCGCCCCGAGCACGGCGTCGAGCCGGTCGAGCACGGCCGGCACCTCCTCGCCGGTGTGGACGGAGAGCAGGGTGACCCCGCCCACCAGGCTGTCCTGCACCTCGGTCTGCTGGTCGAGCGCCGCCGAGACCCGGGCGACGTCCTCGTCGCGCACGAGGATCGCGCCGCGCCGGTAGAGGTAGAGGTAGTCGGCCACGTCGTCGCTGTCCGGCGGCAGCGCGATCCCCACGGTGTCGCGGCCCACCGCCTCGCGGATGATCTTGACCTGGGCGCGGACCCGCTCGCGCTCCTGCTCCGGCGTCAGCGGACGCCCCTCCCCCTTGCCTCCTCGGCGCGGACGACGAGGTTTGTTGCCGTGGGATGTCTCCATGAAGTCTCCTCGGTCGATCCCCATGAACCCCGCTAGGCTAGCGATCCAGCAGGGGTGACGTAAGGGGTCGACCCGTGGGCTCGAGATCAGCGGCGCACGACGGCGACGCCCTCCTGGCGCTCGCCCTGTCGCGTCCCGACGACGCCCTGCTCCGGGCCGCGCACGTGCTCGCTCACTCCCCCGACGCGACGGCCGCGAGCTGCGCCCACCAGGCTCGGGGCATCGTGCACCGCGACCGAGGCGACACCACGACCGCCCTGCGCGAGCTGCGCACCGCCCTGGCGTTGGCCCTCCGCTCCCACGACCCGACACGCGCCGTCGACGTGCGCGCCACGCTCGGCGCGACCCTGGTCGCGGCCGGACGCAGCCTGGCCGGCCTCGCCGAGCTCGACCGGGCCGAGCAGGAGGCCTCGGGCCTGCTCCGCGCGCGCGTGCTGCTCCGGCGCGCCCACTCCCGTCTCGCCCTCGGGTGGCACGTCGAGGCGCTCGAGGACCTCCAGGAGGCCGTCGTGTCGTTCCGGCAGCACGGCGACGAGCTGTGGGAGGCGCGCACGCTGGCCAACCGCGCCCGGGTCCACCAGGCGCGGGGCTCGTTCACCCGCGCCGAGCAGGACGCCGTCCGCGCCCGAGCGCTCTTCGCGCAGCTCGACCAGCACCTCGAGCAGGTCGACACGCTGCACACGCTCGGGGCCGTCGCGTTCCTGCGCGGCGACCTGCCCCGGGCGCTCGCGCAGTTCGACGAGGCGGCCCGCGGCTTCGCCGACACCGGGGTCAGCCCGGCCAACTTCGTGCACGACCGGTGCCAGCTGCTCCTGGTGGCCGGACTCAACGAAGAGGCGCTGGAGGTGGCCGAGACCTGCCTCCGCGACCAGCCCCTCGTCGCCGTCGAGCGTGCGCACCTCCTCCTGGTCGCGGCGACCGCGGCCTACGCCGTCGGCGACCTCGACAGAGCCCGGCAGCGCGCCCGGGCCGCCCGGACGGCGTTCACCCGGCAGCACCGCCCCTGGTGGCGCCTGCTCAGCGACCTGCTCCTCGTGCAGGTCTCGGTCGCCGACGGCACGCACTCCGCGCGGGTGACCCGGCTCTCCGCCGAGGTGGCTGCCGACCTCGTGGCCTCACGAGCCGACGAAGCCGCGCTCGCCCTGCTCCTCGCCGGT
>JBFJKO010000219.1:0-5978 GCA_041634935.1 Nocardioides sp. | reverse complement strand
GGTCGGTGGTGACGGTGACGGGGTGGGGGTTGCCGTCGTAGGTGGCTTCGGTGTCGGTGACGGTGACTCCGGCGATGGTGTCGGGTTCGGTGGTGGGGGTGCCGACGGCGAGACCGAAGAAGAGCCCCGCGGCGACGTCGTGGAAGGGACCGTCGTGGCTGCCCCCGTTCTCGGGCGGGGCGCCGGAGCCCCAGGAGTGGATCCTGCCGGTGGCGTCGAGAGCGAGGTGGAAGCCGTAACCGGAGGCGATGGCGGTGAAGTCGCTGCCGGTGGGGGCGTCGGTGACCTCGTTCTGGCGGTCGTCGCCCCAGGCGACGAGGGTGCCGTCGCCTCGCAGGGCCAGGCCGGCGTGCATCTGGAACAGGGAGACGTCGACGAAGTCGTCGCCGGCCGGGATGTCGGAGATGACGCCGAAAGCGTCGACCCCCCAGCCGTGGATGGTGCCGCCCTGGATCGCGAGACCGGTGTCCCGTCCGGAGGCGATGGAGGTGAAGCCGGTGCCGGTGGGCGTGCCCGTCGGGGGGGAACCCCACGTGACGAGGCCGCCGTCGGCGGCGATGGCCACCGCGTGTGAGCTGCCCACGGCGACGTCACGGAAACCGGTGCCGGCCGGGGTGTCGCTGACAATCCCGGACGCGTCGTCACCCCACGACACCAGGCTGCCGTCCGCGGCGATCGCGGCGGTAGAGGTGTCGCCGGCGTCGACCGTGACGAAGCCGGTCCCGGCCGGGGTGTCAGCGACCTGTGAGTAGTCGTCGTTGCCCCAGGAGGCCAGTGTCCCGTCGGCGGCCATGGCCACCGAGTGGGACTGGCCGGCGTCGACGTGGACGAAGTCCGTGCCGTCGGGCTTGCCGACCTGGTCGGCGATGGCCCCCCCACTGCACGATTTCCCCCGCGACCGGGGTCGCAGCAGTCGCCGGCGACGGCGCCGCGACGACGCCGACTCCCGAGAGCGTCAGCGCGAGTCCCAGGAGACCCGCCGTCGACCCGCGGAACCTCCTCCGACCGGAGCACCTGGTCGCGTGTGTCGTGATCGTCGTCATGTGGATCCCCCGATCCATCTGCGCCCGATCGCCGCGAGTGTGACCTCCACCACACAACGCGCGCGATCAATCCGCGTCTGCGTGTTCATCACTTCTTCACACGGGCGCCCCGGGCGGGCGGATGGGGAGGTGTGCGGCGGTTCTGGTCGAACGGGTGTTCGAGTACGATGAACCCGTGTCCCGTCTCGTCGCCCCGCCCGGCTGGCCCGCGGCCGTCCGCCCACCCGACGCCCCGCGCTGGGAGGTGACCGCCGAGTCGTGGTTGCTCGACCTCTGCCCCCCGGAGTTCCGCACCTATCCCACGTTGCGACGTCACGTCGTCGTCCTGGCCAGGTTCGCGCTGCTGCACGTCGAGGCCTGCCAGGCCGCGTGCCGGCGCGGGCTGAGCGAGGCGCGCTCCGAGCTGCGCGACGTGGCGCCGGCCGACGTGATCGAGGCGGCGGTCGAGACCTGGCTCAGCGAGGACGCCCGGCTGTCCGCCGTACGCCGTGAGGTCGGGCTCGTCGAGGACGCCCTGCGCGGCACGCGCTACCACGCGCGACTCTGAGGCAGCCCCGGCACTACGGTGTCCGGGTGCCTCGCTTCGCCTCCGTCCTCCTCGTCGACCGCGAGGGGCGCCTCCTGCTCCAGGAGCGCGACGAGCACGCGGTGATCGACCCCGAGCGCTGGGGCCTGCCCGGCGGCCACGTCGAGGACGGCGAGAGCCCCGAGGCGGCCGCCTACCGGGAGCTCTCCGAGGAGACCGGTGTCCTGCTGGCCCCCGGCACGCTCGAGCCGTACGACGACCTCGAGGTCTGGCACGAGGCCTACCGCTCGCTCGACACCGTCCACCTCTTCGCTGCCGGGTGCGACCTCGCCGACCCCGACATCGAGTGCCGCGAGGGCCGCCAGATGGTCTTCGTCGCTCCGGCCGCGGCCCTGGCCCTTCCGCTGACCGCTTCGGCCACCCACGCGCTCCCCGACTTCCTCTCCTCCGACCTCTACCGAAAGCTGGCCCCCTGATGAGCTCCACCTTCTCCGTCATCCCCGTCCCCGGACACGGCGCCGAGGACGTCGTCGTCGGGCTCTCCGGAGCGGACGAGGGCGCAATATTCACCGGGACCGAGGACGGCTCGATCTTCCGGATCAGCCACGACGGCGGCAAGGTCGACCGCATCGCCCAGACCCAGGGCCGCCCGCTCGGGCTGGAGATCGACCTCGACGGCCGACTGCTGGTGTGCGACGCGATCAAGGGCCTGCTGCGCATCGACACCGCGAGCGGCGCCGTCGAGTCGGTCACCGACGCGGTCGCGGGCACGCCGATGAAGTTCTGCAACAACGCCGCCATCGCCTCCGACGGCACCGTGTGGTTCTCCGACTCGTCGCAGAAGTTCGGCATCGCCGACTGGAAGGCCGAGATGGTGCAGCAGACCCGCACCGGCCGTCTCATGCGACTCGACACCGACGGCACCGTCACGGTGGTCGTCGACGGGCTCGCGTTCGCCAACGGCGTCGCGCTCTCGAAGGACGAGGACTTCGTGGTGGTCGCCGAGACCGGCGCCCGCACCGTCGTACGACGCTGGCTCACCGGCAACCGGGCCGGCATGCGCGACCTGCTCTGCCAGGGCCTGCCGGGCTACCCCGACAACGTGGCCCGGGGCAGCGACGGCCTGATCTGGGTCACCCTGGCCAGCCCGGTCGACCCGGTGCTCGAGAAGCTGCAGTCCAGCCCGCTCAAGCTGCGCAAGCTCGCGACCCGGCTGCCGGAGAAGCTCCAGCCCAAGCCGAAGCGCACCGTGCGGGTCCAGGCCTACGACAACGAGGGCGTGCTCGTGCACGACCTCGACATCGACGCGGCCGAGCACGGCGTCGACTTCCACATGGCGACCGGCGTGCGCGAGCACGACGGCCAGGTGTGGCTCGGGAGCCTCCACGAGCCCGCCGTGGCCGTGTGGACCCGGTGACCCCTGCGGAGACGACCCCAGCACGTAAACTCGCCGACATGTCCCTCCTGACCTCGATCAGCGACCCCCGCGACCTGCGAGGTCTCTCCGACGATCAGCTGGAGACGCTGGCGAGCGAGATCCGCGACCTCCTGGTCACGACCTGTTCCCGCGCCGGCGGTCACCTCGGCCCCAACCTCGGCGTCGTCGAGCTGACCATGGCGATCCACCGGGTCTTCGAGTCCCCGCGCGACCGCGTCGTCTTCGACACCGGCCACCAGGCCTACGTCCACAAGATGCTCACCGGTCGCGCCGCCGACTTCGACGCCCTGCGCACCGAGGGCGGGCTCAGCGGCTACCCGAGCCGCTCGGAGTCCGAGCACGACCTCGTCGAGAACTCCCACGCCTCCACGGCGCTCAGCTATGCCGACGGCATCGCCAAGGCCTACCGCATCCGCGGCGAGGACCGGCACACCGTCGCGGTGATCGGCGACGGCGCGCTCACCGGCGGCATGGCCTGGGAGGCGCTCAACAACATCGCGATCGCCAAGGACTCCAAGCTCGTCATCGTGGTCAACGACAACGGGCGCTCCTACACCCCCACCATCGGTGGCCTGGCCACCGCGCTCACCGCCCTGCGCACCAACCCGCGCTACGAGCAGGTGCTCGACCAGGTGAAGCGACGCCTCAACGCCGTCCCCGGCGTCGGGGTGGCGGCGTACGACGCCCTGCACGCGATGAAGAAGGGCGTCAAGGACGCCCTCGCTCCGCAGGGCCTCTTCGAGGACCTCGGGCTGAAGTACGTCGGCCCCATCGACGGCCACGACCGGTCGGCGATGGAGCAGGCGCTGACGCAGGCCAAGCGCTTCGGCGGCCCGGTGATCGTGCACGCGATCACCCGCAAGGGCTTCGGCTACGACGCCGCCGAGCAGCACGAGGCCGACCAGTTCCACTCCCCGCAGCCCTTCGACATCGAGACGGGCGAGGAGAAGGCGCGCGGCGCCATCTGGACCGACCACTTCGCCGACTACATGGTCGAGCTCGGCGCGCGTCGCCAGGACGTCGTCGCCATCACCGCGGCGATGATGCACCCGGTGGGGCTGCACAAGTTCGAGGCGGCCTACCCCGAGCGCACCTTCGACGTCGGGATCGCCGAGCAGCACGCCGCCACCTCGGCGGCCGGGCTGGCGATCGGCGGCCTCCACCCGGTGGTCGCCGTCTACGCCACCTTCCTCAACCGCGCCTTCGACCAGGTGCTCATGGACGTCGCCCTGCACGAGTGCGGCGTGACGTTCGTGCTCGACCGCTCCGGGGTCACCGGCGACGACGGCGCGAGCCACAACGGCATGTGGGACATGTCGATCCTGCAGGTCGTGCCCGGGTTGCGACTCGCGGCGCCGCGTGACGCCGCGCGGATGCGCGAGCTGCTCGACGAGGCCGTCCTCGTCGACGACGCCCCGACCGTCGTGCGGTTCCCCAAGGGTGCGCCGCCGGCCGACGTCGAGGCCGTCGACAAGGCGGGCGGTGCCGACGTGCTCGTCCGCACCGGCGAGCAGGACGTGCTCCTCGTCGCGGTCGGCTCGATGGCCTCGACGGCGGTCGAGGTCGCCGAACGGCTCAAGGCCCAGGGGATCGGCGTCACCGTCGTGGACCCCCGCTGGGTCAAGCCGGTCGACCCCGCCATCGTCGAGCTCGCGGCCGAGCACCGGCTCGTGGTCAGCGTCGAGGACAACGGCATGGTCGGCGGCTGTGGCTCCGTGCTGCTCCAGACCCTCAACGAGGCCGGGGTGACCACGCCGGTCCGCCTGCACGCCGTCCCCCAGGAGTTCCTGCAGCACGCCAAGCGCCAGGCGATCCTGGAGCGCATCGGCCTCACGCCGCAGGCGCTCGCGCGGACCATCGTCGAGGACATCACCTCCTTGGTCGACGGCCCGGCCGGGGGAGCCCTCGTCGATGCCGACCGCCCGAGCTGACCGCGCCCGGCGACTCGGCGCCGTCCTCGCGCTGATCCTGGTCGCGTCGGCCTGCGCGGGCGTCGACCGACGTCCCGCGCCGTCGGCTGGGCCCACCGGGTCGAGCGCCCAGGAGCCGCGGGTCTCGGTGCCGTCGGCGACGCCGGGCAGCAGCCCCGGGATCGTCGAGGGGCTGCCGGTGCCGCCCGACCTCGACGCGGCCTTCACCCGGCTCCTCGACCAGCGTGCCCAGGCGGTCCTCGACGGTGACCGCGCGGCCTTCGTCGCCACCCTCGACGGACGCAACGACGTCTTCCTGATCGAGCAGAATGGGTACTTCGACAACCTCGAGCAGCTGCCGCTGAGGGAGTTCTCCTACGACGTCGACCCCACCAGCCTGGTGCGGTCGGGGCGGAGCTACTCCGTGGTCGTCCAGATCACCACCCAGCTCGAGGGCTTCGACTCCGGGGCGGCGCGGTCGCTGGACCGCTTCCGGTTCGACCGCGTGGGAGGGGCCCGCAACCGTCGCTACGTGCTCGCCTCGGTGACCGACCGGGCCTGGGAGGAGACCCACGACATCGGCGCCCAGCCCTGGGAGACCCGGCCGATCCAGGTCCGACGCGGCACCGGCGTGCTCGGGATCTTCGACGACGACTCGGTGGGCGACGCCCCGCGCCTGATCCGGTCGATGGAGCGCTCGATCGCCGACGTGGCCGCCCGCGTGCCCTACCCCTGGGACCGCACGGTCGTGCTCTACGCGCTCTCCGACACCGACTTCATCCGCTCGCTCGACGACCTCCCGGGCAGCTCTCCCGACGACCTCGACGGGATCGCGTTCGCGGTCCCGTCCGGCCCCGGTGACCCCCGTCCGGTCGCCACCCGCATCGTGCTCAACCCCCGCCTCCTCGAGCGTGGCGGCATCGCCCGTGAGCGACTGCTGCGCCACGAGCTCACCCACGTGGCGCTGGGCTCCCGTGACGACAACGCCCCGGTCTGGCTCAGCGAGGGCATCGCCGAGTGGGTCTCGGTGCAGGCGCTCCCGGAGAAGGACCGACGGATCG
>JBFJKO010000218.1:0-6016 GCA_041634935.1 Nocardioides sp. | reverse complement strand
GTGCGACTTCGGCTGGCCCTTGGCGCGCTCGAAGGAGGCCATGACCTCGGCCTCGGCCTCGGTGCGGCCGACCCAGTCAGCGCCCTCGACGGACTTGCCGGGCTCGAGGTCCTTGTAGACCTCGAAGAAGTGCTGGATCTCCAGCCGGTCGAACTTCGGCAGGTGGTTGATGTCGCGCAGGTGCTCCTGGCGCGGGTCGTTGGCGGGCACGCATAGGACCTTGTCGTCGCCGCCGGCCTCGTCGGTCATGCGGAACATGCCGATCGCCCGGCAGCGGATCAGGCAGCCGGGGAACGTCTTGGTCGGCAGCAGCACGAGTGCGTCGAGCGGGTCGCCGTCCTGGCCGAGGGTGTCCTCGATGTAGCCGTAGTCGGCCGGGTACTGGGTCGAGGTGAACAGCACGCGGTCCAGGCGCATGCGGCCGGACTCGTGGTCCACCTCGTACTTGTTGCGCTCCCCCTTGGGGATCTCCACCAGCACGTCGAACTCCAGCACGTGATTCCTCCAAGCAAGTCAGGGCAGGTCGGGCCACGCGGCACCTCTGACGACCGCCACATGGTCGAGGGGCCTGCTGGCCCACGCACAGTCTCGCGCACAATGGCCGTTCACGTGTACCCGGGATCACCTGGGGCGACCGAGGAGCAGGCAGGAGGTGGGGTGGCGTGGCCACGTCGAGTCGTCGTTTCAAGGCCTCCTCGGCCGCCTCGTCGCGCCGTACGGCGTCCGGGTCGGCGTCGGCGACCGGGCCCAGTCGCGGGTCCGTGCGCGCCACCGTGGCGCTGGTCCTCTTCCTCGCGCTGGTCGTCGGTGGGGTGGTCACCTGGCGCCAGGGGCTCCTCGACGAGCGACTGGACGCGCTCCTCGGCACCGGTCCGGAGTCGCCCGCGGCGGGACCTCCGGGCGACCCCGTGGCCGTCGCCCCGCCGCCGGGGCTCGACCTGCCCGCCGTGGTCGCCCCGGGTCCGGTCGCCGTTCCGGCCTCCACCGGCGGCACCCTCGACCCTGCCGCCGTGCGCAGCGCCCTGGCGCCCTACCTGCGCGACCCCGACCTGGGGCGTCACGTACGGGTTGCCGTGTCGCCCCTGGGCGACGGTCCGGTGACCTTCGCGGCCGGCTCCCGCGCGGCCATCCCGGCGTCGACGACCAAGCTGGTCACGGCGGTCGCGGCGCTGCTCGCGCTCGGACCCGACCACGTGTTCACCACCTCCGTGCGGCTCGGACCGACCGAGGGTCCGCGCGGTGCCCGCGCCGCGCTGACGCTGGTCGGGGGCGGCGACCCGTTCCTCGAGCGGGCCCCGACGACCCCGGACGGCGACGCGTGGCCGTACCCGGCCCGGGCCGACGTCGCCACCCTCGCCGAGACGACGGCTGCGGCGCTCGAGGAGCAGGGGGTGCGTCGCGTGCGGCTCTCCTACGACGCCAGCCTCTTCACCGGCCCGGCCGTCAACCCCACCTGGGAGGACGACTACGTCCCGGGCGTGGTCACGCCGACCTCGGCCCTCTGGGTCGACCAGGGGCGCACCCTCTCCCGCAGCGCGCGGGTGAGCGACCCCAGCCGCGAGGCCGCGGAGGCGTTCGCGGCCTCTCTCCGGAGCGCCGGGATCAAGGTCGGCGGCGGCCCGACGCCGGGGACGGCGGCCTCCAGGTCGCGGGTGGTCGCCGAGGTCGACAGCGCGCCGCTGGCCCAGGTCGTCCAGCGGATCGTCGACGTCAGTGACAACGAGGCCTCCGAGGTCCTGCTGCGACACGTCGGTATCGCGCGGTACGACGACAGCTCGACGGCGGCCGGGCGCCGCGCCGTCCGCTCCCTGTTGCGAGCCGAGGGGGTGCCACTGGGCGCGAGCACGTTCCACGACGGGAGCGGGCTCTCCCGGGCCAACCGGGCCGAGCCCGAGCTGCTGCTCGACGTCGTCCGACTCGCTGCCGACCCGACCCGACCCGAGCTGCGCGCCGTGGTCGAGGGGTTGCCGGTCGCGGGCTTCACCGGCTCGCTGAGCACCCGGATGGACGAGGGACCACCGGCCGGCCTGGGCCGGGTGCGCGCCAAGACCGGCACGCTGCGGGCCGTCTCGACGCTGGCCGGCCTCGCCACCGACCTCGACGGGACCGTGCTCGCCTTCGTGCTGATGGCCGACGCCGTCGAGCTGGAGGACACCGACGACGCCCGGCAGGCCCTCGACAGCGCCGCAGCCGCGCTGGGTGCCTGTCGTTGCTCTCGGTGATCGAACTGTGGTGCTTGTTACCAACTTGTGTATTTTGTGTAGACCGAGGGTGTCTGGTTCGTAGCCCCGGCCTCCGTAATGTTCTGTTTGTCGAAAGGACCCGGGGGGGTCCCAAGACACCGAACTTCAGCGGTCAGTGATCCCGGGGGGGATTCGCAGGGATCGCGGGTTTGGAGGGAATACGGAAAGACCTGTTCGGCACTTCCGGGGGGGAGAGCCTTGAGCAGGTCTTCCGCTCTTTTTCAGGCTGTTTGGCCTGACTCGGCGCCCTGTAGGTTCGCCGCATGACTGCCGACGCCGTTCCGTCCGCCCCCGACCCGCACGGAGTGGTCGACTGGGACCTTGCCGTCCGGGTCGGCACCCGACTGGCCGGCCCCGGTCCCGAGATCGCGCGCGACGAGGCCCACGCGGCCGTCGCCGAGCTCCGCGCGGGCGCCGACCGGTCCACGGCCCTGGTGCGTGACTTCACCGGTCTGGTGGCCGCCGACCACACCGCGCCTGTGCTCGTGGTCGACCGGCACGGCTGGATCAGCGCCAACGCCGAGGCGTTCAAGCACGTCATGAGCCCCCTGATCGCCAACGTCAGCGCCAAGAAGCCGCCGACCGGCGCGGCGCTGGCCATCGGCTCGCGGATCGCCGGCCTCGAGGTCGGGGGACTGCTCGGCTTCCTCGGCGGCAAGGTCCTGGGGCAGTTCGATCCCTTCCACGCCCCCGACGGACGGCTGCTGCTCGTGGCGCCCAACATCGTGCACGTCGAGCGCGAGCTGGGCGTCGACCCCAGCGACTTCCGGCTCTGGGTCTGCCTGCACGAGGAGACCCACCGGGTGCAGTTCACCGCGGTGCCCTGGATGCGCGAGCACCTCTACTCCGAGATCACCGCGCTGTCGGAGACCATCAGCCCCGCCGGGCTCGACGACCTGGTCAAGCGCGTCAGCGAGGGCATGAGGAAGGGGCTCGGCAAGAGCTCGATCGTCGAGCTGATGAGCACGCCCGAGCAGCAGGAGATCCTCGACCGTGTCACCGGGATGATGTCGCTGCTCGAGGGTCACGCCGACGTCGTCATGGACGGCGTGGGCCCCAGCGTGATCCCCAGCGTGGACAAGATCCGCGCCCGGTTCACCGAGCGACGCAAGGGGGTCGGCGCGCTCGACCGCCTGCTCCGTCGTCTGCTGGGCTTCGACGCCAAGATGGCGCAGTACCGCGACGGTGCCCACTTCGTGCGCAGCGTCGTCGACAAGGTCGGGATGGCGGAGTTCAACGCCGTCTGGGAGAGCGCCGAGCACCTGCCGGCCAAGGCCGAGCTCGCCGACCCGGACGCCTGGATCTCCCGGGTCCTGTGAGGCACGGCCCGGCCCGGCTCGCCCCGGTGGGCGGTGCGTCAGCCACCGCCCCCCGGCCGGGTTCGGTGGCCAGGGCACCGCTCCCCGGCGGTGCCGGCCGCGGGCGGTGCGCGAGCCACCGCCCCGAGGCCGAGTTCGGTGGCCAGGGCACCGCTCCCCGGCGGTGCCGGGGACGGGCGGTGCGTCAGCCACCGCCTCCCCGCCGCGTTCGGGGGTCAGAGCACCGCTCCCCGGGCGCAACCCGGAGCGGGGCCCGATGAGCCTCGACCCCGCGGTCGCCGCCGTCCGGCTCGCTGTACGACGGGGGCTCGGCGTGGTGAGCGACGGTGCGGGAGGGCGCTGGGTCCCCGAGACGGACGTCGTCGTGGTCGCCTGCTCCGGCGGCGCCGACTCCCTGGCGCTCCTGGCGGCCACGGTCTTCGAGCTGCGCCGCACCCCGGTGCGGGTGATCGGTGCGGTCGTCGACCACGGTCTCCAGGACGACAGCGCCGCCCACACGGCGCGGGTCGTCGAGCAGATGGCGGCCCTGGGCGTGGACGAGACCGTGGGAGCCCGGGTGCAGGTCGACCCCGGCGCCCGCGGCGTCGAGGCCGCCGCGCGGGAGGCCCGGTACGCCGTGCTCGGGCAGGTCGCGGAGAGCTTCGGTGCGCAGCAGGTCCTACTGGGGCACACCCTCGACGACCAGGCCGAGACGGTGCTGCTCGGCCTGTCGCGCGGCTCCGGCGGTCGCTCGATCGCCGGCATGCGCCCGCGCTTCACCGAGCCCGGGTCGGGCGCCGGGCCGGGCGCCGGGCCGCGAGCCGGCGCGGTGACGACCTTCCAGCGCCCGCTGCTCGGCGTACGGCGGGCGCAGACCGAGGCCGCCTGCCTCGCCGAGGGCATCGACTTCTGGGTCGACCCGCACAACAGCGACCCTCGGTTCACCCGTTCCCGGGTGCGCCACACGGTGCTGCCGCTGCTCGAGCGCGAGCTCGGGCCCGGGGTGGCCGAAACCCTCGCGCGCACCGCCCAGCAGCTGCGCCCCGACATGGAGCTCCTCGACTCCCTGGCCGAGGCGGCCCTGGCCGAGCACGACCACGACGGCACCTTCGACGTGTGGGCCCTCGAGACGCTCGAGCAGCCGGTGCGCACCCGGCTGCTGCGTCTGGCCGCGCTGCGGGCGGGCTGCCCGCCCAGCGAGCTGTTCGCCGTCCACGTCGACGCGCTCGAGGAGCAGGTCTGGAACCGCGACAAGCTGCCCCGCACGATCCAGCTGCCCGGCCACGTCAGCGCCGTCCGCTCGGGCGACCACCTGCGGTTCGGACCGACCGACCCCCTAGGCTGACGTCCATGGACGCATCCGACATCGACGGCGACCTGGTCAACGTCCTCTTCACCGAAGCAGAGATCCAGGCCAAGCTCGGCGACCTCGCGAAGACCATCGAGCGCGACTACGCCGGCGAGGACCTCCTCATCGTCGGCATCCTGCGCGGTGCGGTGATGGTGATGGCCGACATGGCCCGTGCCTTCTCCGGCCACGTCGAGATGGACTGGATGGCGGTGTCGTCCTACGGCTCCGGCACCAAGTCGAGCGGCGTCGTGCGGATCCTCAAGGACCTCGACACCGACATCTCGGGACGTCACGTGCTGATCGTCGACGAGATCATCGACACCGGCCTGACCCTGTCGTGGCTCACCGCCAACCTCGCTTCGCGCAACCCCGCGAGCGTCCAGATCTGCACCCTGCTCCGCAAGCCGGAGGCGCTCCAGATGCCCGTCGACGTCAAGTACGTCGGCTGGGACATCCCCAACGAGTTCGTGGTCGGCTACGGCCTCGACTACAAGGAGCGCTACCGCAACCTGCGTGACATCGGCACGCTCGCGCCGCACGTCTACTCCTAGGCGCCGCCCGGGGCCGGCTGCCCGCTCCTGTCCGCCGCTGCTCCCTCACCTGCTCCCTCACCTGCTCGGCGCCCAGCGACCTGAGATGATGGTGGGACCACGGCGCGCGTGTACCGTCGTGGGTTCACTGTTGCGAGGAAAGTAGTGTCGTGAAGCGCATTTTCAAGGGCCCGTGGGTCTGGATCGGACTGGCAGTCGTCGGGGTGCTCCTGGCGATGCAGTTCCTGGCCTCAGGCGGCGGCTTCGACGAGGTCCCCACCTCGCAGATGGAGACCTACATCGCTGAAGGCGACGTCGAGGAGATCACCTTCATCGACGGCGACCAGGCCATCGAGGCCACCCTCGACGAGGGTGTCCGCGAGGAGGGCGCGAAGGTCATCACGCACTACGTGCTCGGCCAGCAGCAGGGCATCATCGCCGCGGTCGACGCGCAGGTCGCGGCCGGCACGATCGAGAAGTCGAACTCCGAGAACCCCCAGCCGAGCCTGCTCGGCACGCTGCTCGTGAGCTTCCTGCCGATCCTGCTCATCATCGTGATCTTCCTGTGGCTGATGAACTCCATGCAGGGCGGCG
>JBFJKO010000217.1:0-6124 GCA_041634935.1 Nocardioides sp. | reverse complement strand
GGTGGCCGAGGCGATCGGGATGAGCCTGCCCGGCTCGGCCGCACCGCCCGCCGTCGACCGTCGCCGTGACGGCTTCGCCCACCGCTCGGGCGAGGCGGTCGTCGGGTTGCTGCGCCGTGGCATCACCGCGCGTCAGATCATGACCAAGGAGGCCTTCGAGAACGCCATCACCGTCGTGATGGCGCTCGGCGGCTCGACCAACGCCGTGCTCCACCTGCTCGCGATGGCGCGCGAGGCCGAGGTCGACCTGACGCTCGACGACTTCAACCGCATCGGCGACAAGGTGCCGCACCTCGCCGACCTCAAGCCCTTCGGTCGTTACGTCATGAACGACGTCGACAAGATCGGCGGCATCCCCGTCGTCATGAAGGCGCTCCTCGACGCCGGCCTGATGCACGGCGACTGCCTGACGGTGACCGGCCGCACGATGGCCGAGAACCTCGAGGCCCTCAACCCGCCGGCGCTCGACGACGACGTCATCCGCTCCCTCGAGCGCCCGATCCACGCCACCGGTGGCCTGACGATCCTCAAGGGCTCGCTGGCTCCCGAGGGCGCCGTGGTGAAGTCGGCCGGCTTCGACGAGTCGGTCTTCACCGGCACCGCGCGCGTCTTCGACGGGGAGCGGGCCGCGATGGACGCCCTCACCGAGGGCGCGATCGGCGCCGGCGACGTGGTCGTCATCCGCTACGAGGGACCCAAGGGCGGCCCGGGCATGCGCGAGATGCTCGCCATCACCGGTGCCATCAAGGGCGCGGGTCTCGGCAAGGACGTCCTGCTCCTCACCGACGGCCGCTTCTCCGGCGGCACGACCGGCCTCTGCGTCGGTCACGTGGCCCCGGAGGCCGTCGACGGCGGCCCGATCGCCTTCGTGCGCGACGGCGACACGATCACGCTCGACGTGGTCAACCGCTCGCTCGAGGTCGACCCCGTCGGCACCGAGGAGGAGTGGGAGGCCCGCAAGGTCGGCTGGGAGCCGCGCCCGCCGAAGTACACCCGGGGCGTGCTCGGGAAGTACGCCCGCACCGTGGCCTCCGCGGCCCACGGCGCCGTGACCTTCTGAGTCGCGGGTGACCACAGCGGGCGGTCGCCGTCCCGGCGTGTGGGTGGTGGCCGTCCTGGTCGCGCTGCTCACGCTGGCCGGGACGGTGGAGCTCCTCGACCGGGACTCCGCCGACCCGTCGGCGCAGTCCTCGGTCGTGCCCGGCGACGAGCCGACCGCCTCGGCGGGTGCGGGCACGAGCCCGTCGCCCGCCCCGCTGCCGAGCCCGGTCGCCACCCCGGCGCCGTCGACGCCCGCCCCGTCCGCGAGCCCGAAGCCCGAGCCGCGGGCCCGGGTGTTCGCCGGCAGGCGCACGCTGGTCGCCTACTACGGCACCGCGGGCACCGGGGCGCTCGGCGTGCTGGGAGAGGCCCGCCCCGACCAGATCATGGAGCGGCTCACGCGCGCGGCGCGGGCCTTCGAGCGTCCGGGTCGGCCCGTCCAGGTCGTCTACGAGCTCATCGTCACGATCGCCGACGCGACCCCCGGCCCCGACGGCGACTTCAACCACGACATCGCCCGCTCCGAGGTCGAGCGCTACGTGCGCGCCGCCCACCGCCACGACGCCCTGCTGCTCCTCGACGTGCAGCCCGGTCGGGCCAGCTTCGTCGACGTCGCCAAGCGCTGGACCTGGGCGCTGCGCGACCCCCGGGTCGGGCTCGCCCTCGACCCCGAGTGGCGGATGACCCGCACCGAGGTGCCCGGGCGGGTCATCGGACGCGTCGACGCCGCCGAGGTCAACGAGGTGTCGCTGTGGCTGGCCAACCTCACCCGGCGGGAGCGGCTGCCGCAGAAGCTGTTCGTGCTCCACCAGTTCCGCACCAGCATGATCGAGCGGATCCACCGGATCGCCGTCCGCAAGCACCTGGCCATGGTCCAGCACGTCGACGGGTTCGGCACCGGCGAGCAGAAGCTCGCGACCTACCGGACGGTGCTGCGGCCCGACCGGTTCCACCCCGGCTTCAAGCTGTTCTACGACGAGGACGTGCGCCTGATGACGCCCGCGCGGGTGCTCGCCATCCGTCCCAGGGTCCGCTTCGTCAGCTATCAATAGCGGACGGCATCTCGATACGCCGGCCCCGCGACTTCGTCGCTCGGGCCGGCTACTCGATGTCCAGGTGGCGTTGGTCGTCGAGTAGCCGGGGAGCGAGCGCAGCGAGCCACCGGCTTATCGAGACGGATCCGGCACCTAGAAGTAGTCCCGCACGTGCAGCGGCCGCCCGCCGAGCGCGGCGTCGAGCACCCGGTCATGGGTGTCCGGGCCGGTGAGGTGGCCGAGGAAGCGCAGGTTGGCGCACGACTGCGCGCCGGCGAAGGCGAGCGCGAGCCCCTGCACCGTGAAGGTCGCGACGTCGGCCGGCGCCGTGGCGGCGACCCGCTCGCAGTGGGCGGGCTCCTCACCCAACGTCAGTCGGTAGTGACCGTCGGCCCGGCCGAGCCGGTCACCCACGACGGCGAGGCCGACCTCGGTCCGGGCGAGTCCGGGGACCGCAGGGCCCGCAGCCGTGAGTGCACCCGCCGGGTCGCTGACGCGCAGCATGTAGGGGTGGCGCTCGACGACGCGCCAGGTCGACGAGGGCAGCACCAGCCGGGCCGCGTCGTGGCCCGAGGAGGTCAGCCGGACGCGCCCCACCACCGAGGAGAACGTGGCGAGCATCCGCCACAGCGCACGGTAGCCGTCGAGGGTGGTGGCGAGGAGGTCGTGCACCTCCATCACCGAGGTGGTCGGGTCGTAGCCCGCGCCCCGGTCCCAGGTCGCGTAGCCCACCACCGCGCCGTCGGCGTCCACCGCGAGGCTGATCGCGGTGACGTCGGCGAGCACGTCCTCGTCGCTGGTCGCGAAGCGCGGTCCGGTGCGGGTGAGGGGGCCGTTCTGCGCGGCCGCCCAGGCGTCGTACAGGGCTCGGACGGCGGGCAGGTCCGCCGCGGTCGCCCGACGGGTGCGCGTCGAGGTCGGGGCGGCGACGCCCGCGAGCTCGTCGGTGGAGACCTCGATCGTGTCGAGGCTCGTGACGAGCTCGTAGCCGAGGGAGCGGTAGATGCCCGCGGCGGTGGGGTAGAGCGTCGAGACGACCTCGCCGCGGGCGGCCGCGCTCTCGAGGGCGGCGTCGACGAGCGGGCTGAGCAGTCCGGTGCCGCGGTGCTCCGGGGCGACCGTGACGCCGGCGATGCCGCACGTCGCGACGCGGCGCCCGTGCCACCACGACTCGTAGGAGTGCGCTGCGACCCGGGCGGCGAGCGACCCGTCGTCGAGGGCACCCCACACCTCCCGCCCCGCGGGCAGGGCGGTCGGCGCGGGCGGCGCGGCGGCGGGGTAGGGCGGCGACCCGAAGGCCTCGGCCCCGAGGCGGAACTGGGCGTCGTGATCGGTCAGGTCGAGCAGGCGGATCTCCACGTGGGGCAACCTACGAGGTCGCTCGGCTGGGGGCCACCGGGCGGGGCTACCAGGTGTCGACCGTGCGTCCGCTGCCCGTGAGCCGACCGCCTGCCGCAGCCGCGTCGAGCACGCGAGCGAGCACCGTGCGGGTCTCGGCCGGATCGATCACGTCGTCGATCTCGAAGTGCCGCGCGACGTTGAGGGCCGTCGAGTGCGCCTGGGCGTACGCGGTCAGGGCACGCACCTGCTCCTCGCGCTCGGCGGGGTCGGCGATCGCCTCGAGCTCGCGGCGCATCGAGAGCCGCACCGCGCCCTCGAGTCCCATCGCGCCGAGGTGGGCGCCGGGCCACGCCAGCGTCATCAGGGGCTCGTGCGTGCTGCCGCCCAGCATCGCCTGGGCGCCGAGGCCGTAGCCGCGACGCAGCACGACGCCGACCAGGGGCACCTCCATCGCCGCGGCCGCCACGAGGAGCCGGGAGGTGTGGCGCACCAGCCCGGTGCGCTCGGCCTCGGCGCCGACCATCATCCCGGGGGTGTCGACCAGCGACACGACCGGGAAGCCCCAGGCGTCACACAGCTGGAGGAAGCGCGCCGCCTTGTCGCCCGCGTCGGCGGTGATGGCGCCCGCCATGTGGCGGGTGTCGTTGGCGAGGAACCCCACCGTGCGTCCCTCGATCCGCCCCAGGGCGGTGCACAGCTCGGGCGCGAACCCGCCGCGCAGCACCGTCACCGAGTCGGCGTCCGCGAGGCCCTCAAGGATCGGCTCGACGTCGTACGACGTCCGCTCGCCGTCGGGGACGGCATCGCGCAGCGCGACCTGGACCTCCTCGTCGGGCGCGACCCAGCCGTCGTCCGCGCCGAGGAAGTAGCCCATCAGGGCGCGGGCGGCGTCGACGGCGTCGCCGTCGTCCACGGCGAGGTCGACCACTCCGTTGGCGCTCATCACGTCGAGGGGGCCGACGTCACCCGCCGCCACGTCACCGAGGCCACCGCCGGCGATCATGGCGGGACCGCCCATGCCGAGGGACGAGCGCGGCGTGGCGACGATCAGGTCGGAGCACCCGGCGATGACGGCGTTGCCGGCGAAGCAGTTGTCCTCGACGACGGCGATCCGGGGCGTCCTGCCGGAGAGGCGTGCCCACGCGGCGAAGGTCGTCACGTCGAGCGCCGAGACGAGGGGGATGTCGGTGTCGCCGGGGCGTCCACCGCCGCCGGCGGCGAAGAAGACCGTGGGCAGTCGGAGGCGGCCGATGACGTCGAGGAGCCGGTCGGTCTTGCGGTGCCCGCGCATGCCCTGGGTGCCGGCCATGACGAGGTAGTCGTAGGACAGCACCGCGACCTGGTGTCCGTCGATGGTCGCGAGCCCGCCGACGATGCCGTCGGCGACGGTGCGGTCGAGGAGGTCGTCGTCGCTGCGCTTGTCGGACTGTGCGGCGGTGACGAAGCGCCCGTACTCCACGAAGCTGCCCTCGTCGACGAGCGCTGCCACCTGCTCCCGGGCCGTGCGGCCCCCGCGGGCGTGCAGCCGCGCGACCGCGTCGGGTCGGGCGGCGTCCTCGGTCAGGGCGCGGCGCGCGAGCACCTCGAGCAGCTCGGGTCGGATCTCCGGTGACATGGGCGCGAGTGTAGGGAGCCGGTTCGAGGGAGCCTGTGGACGACCGGTTGCTGCAGGTGGTCGTGGGGTCCAGCCTCGGGGCATGTCGGTGGTCGAGGAGCTGGCGTGGCTCGGTGGGGTGGCCCGTCGCAGCGCGCTGCTGAGACGGGTGGAGAGAGCGGACCTCGAGCGCGCAGTCGCGGTCGGCGACGGGCTGCGCATCGGTCGCGGTCGCTATGCGCTGCCCAACGCCGACGAGGCCGTGCGCGCCGCGGTTGCCTGCGGCGGTGTGGTGGGACTCGTCGACGCGGCACTTCATCACGGCTGGGCGGTGAAGTCGGTGCCTCGCACCCCTCACGTCGTCGTCAGCCGGGGACGTCGCGTCCCGGCGTCGGTCCCGGCGGTCGTCCATCGCGCGGAGCTCGCGCCGTCCGAGATCGATGAGCACTGGACTGCTGTCGAGACCACGCTCGAGCACTGCCTGAGACGGTTGCCGTTCGACGAGGCGCTCTGCATCGCCGACTCCGCGCTCCGGGAGGGCGTCGGGCGCCTCGTACTGGATCATTTGGCGGAGCGGGCCAAGGGGCCGGGCTCCGCGCGGCTCCGAAGGGTGGTCGTGGAGGCCTCGGCGCTGGCGGCCAACCCGTTCGAGTCGGTCACGCGCGCGATCGGTCTCGACGTCCCTGGACTGTCGCTGCAGCCACAGGTGCGCCTTCCCGGGTTGCCCTACCGCGTTGACCTGGTGGACGAGCGGCTGCGCATCGCGGTCGAGTGCGACAGCTTCGAGTGGCACGGCAAGAGGTCGGCTCTCGAGCGTGACGCGCGGCGCTACAACGCGATGGTGCTCGAGGGCTGGATCGTGCTGCGACTCTGCTACCACGACGTCATGCGCGACCCCGGCGCCGTGCACGCGACGCTCGCGGCGGCGGTGGCACTCGCTGAGCTGCTGAACGAAGCAACCGGGCGGTGCGGTCCCGCAGCCTGAGCCCGGCCGGCTGAGATCCGTTGGTTCAGCAGTTCGGCGGCACCCAGGGCCCTCGCGGGGAAGTCGCCCGAAGGACTGACGGCTTCGCCCGTAGGCTCGACCGGTGACCGTCACCACCGCAGCCGACCT
>JBFJKO010000216.1:0-6129 GCA_041634935.1 Nocardioides sp. | reverse complement strand
AGACTTCCGCCGGCCTGCAGTGCGGCGGCGATCCGGGGCTCGACGACCTCGGGCGGCACCCGTAGGTCGAGGTGCCATCGCTGGTGCGGGGTCTCGTGCGGCTCACACTCCTGGAACCACACGGGCGGGCGCTTGCCCGTGGGATCGACGATCTCGTCGGCAGCACCGGTGGTCTCGTAGGCGAGGACCGCACACCAGAACGGCTTGATCTGCTCGACATCGTGGGTGTCGAGGGCAAGCTCGAGCGACGCGGTCACCTCCGGGCTCGACGTGGCCCCGAGCCGGGCCGCCATCTCGCTGATCGCGCGCGCCAGGATCACGTCGCGCCGGGTCACGCCCCCGACGTCGTGGCTGCTCAGCCGGACGTCGATGCAGGAGTAGGTGAGGTCGACGTCCGGGTGGTGGTCCATCTCGTCGGCCGCCGCCCCGATCGCCTGCACGAGCGTGACCCCGGCGTTGAACCCGCCGGTGCGGAAGCGCGCGTGGAGCACGCCGAGCAGCACCCGCCAGTCGGTGAGGCCCTCGGCCTCGATCGCTGGTCCGTCGAGCACGACCCGGTCGGCGTCATCGATACTCATGGGCGCCACTGTGCCACCCGCCGAGGAGAAGCTGAATGACCCGGACGACCCGCACCTTCTGCCGCATCTGCGAGGTCCACTGCGGGCTCGTCGTCGACGTCGACACCGACCCCGCCACCGGCGAGGAGCGCGTCACCAAGGTCAGCCCCGACCGCGACCACCCCGTCACGAAGGGCTACTGCTGCGTCAAGGGCCTGGGCCTCGGCGCCCTCCACCACGACCCCGACCGCGTCGACGTCCCCCTCAAGCGCGTGGACGGCGAGCTGGTCGAGATCTCGTGGGAGCAGGCCACCCGCGAGATCGGCGAGCGCGTGCGGGCCCTCGTCGACGAGCACGGGCCCCGGGCGGTCGCGCTCTACCAGGGCAACCCGACGTTCTTCTCCCTCGCCGGCACCGTGATGTCGACGGCGTACGTCGAGGCGCTCGGCTCCCCCAACGTGTTCGCGTCGCACTCGATCGACGTCAACACCAAGTTCCACGTCTCCACCGAGATATACGGCCTCTCGCTCGTGCACCCGGTGCCCGACTTCGAGCACCTCGACCTCTTCGTCTGCCTCGGCTCCAACCCGTTGGTGAGCCAGATGTCGGTGCTCCAGGTCTCCGACGCCGCGGGCGTGCTGTCGTCGATCACCGCCCGGGGCGGACGCGTCGTGATCATCGACCCCCGGCGCACCGAGACCGCTCGACGCGTCGGCGAGCACGTGCCGATCCGGCCCGGCACCGACGCCTACCTCCTCGCCGCGATGCTGCACGTGCTCACCGTCGAGGTCGGCATCGACCTCGCCCCGGCCCGCGAGGTCGCCCGCGGGGTCGACGACCTCGTCGCCGCGGCCGCCCCCTGGACTCCCGAGCGCGCCGCCGCCGTCACCGGCATCGAGGCCGGGACGATCCGCGACCTGGCGACGTCGTACGCCGCCGCCAGCGCCGGGCAGGGCGGTCGCGGTGCCGCGCTCTACTGCTCGACCGGCGTCAACATGGGACCGTTCGGCTCGGTGGCCTACTGGCTGCTGCAGGGCATCAACCTGCTGGCCGGCAACCTCGACCGTCGAGGCGGGCTGCTGGTGCCGCGCGGCGCGTTCGACACCCTCCGGCTCTCCTCGCTGATCGGGCTCGGCGGCTTCGACGACCACCGCACCACCGACGGCCGCTGGCACCGCGTTGCCGGCGCCTTCCCCGTCGCGGCGCTGGCCGACGAGATCACCACCGACCACCGCGACCGGGTACGCGCGCTCTTCGTGACCGCCGGCAACCCCGTGCACTCGGTGCCCGGCGGCGCCCTCGCCGACGCGCTCCCGCGACTCGACCTCATGGTCAGCATCGACCTCTACCGCAACGAGACGGCGGCGTACGCCGACTACGTCCTGCCGGCGACCGACATGCTCGAGCGCTCCGACTTCCCGGCCTCCCACCAGTCGTTGCAGATCGTGCCGCACGCCCAGTGGACGCCGCCGGTCGTCGCGCCACGGGCGCAGCGCCGCACGGAGTGGCAGATCTTCTCCGACCTCGCGCTCGCCTCCGGGGTGCGCCCGTGGGGACTGACGGCCGCGCACGCGCTCCCGCGCCTCAACCGGCTGCTGCGCCGGCTCCCCCGCTCGCCGCAGGTCACCATGGAGAACCTGCTGGCGGCGCTGCTGCGCTGGGGACGGCGCACCACCCTCGGCGAGCTCAAGCGCCGTCCCGAGGGCGTGCTGCTGCCGCCCACCGAGCCAGGCTCGTTCCTCGGCACGCGGGTCGCCACCTCCGACGGACTGGTCGACCTCGCACCCGCCGACCTCGTCGCCGACCTGGCCCGTCTCGAGGCGAGCGAGGCCGACCTCTCCCGGCCCGACGTGCTGCGCCTGGTCGGACGACGCGACCGCCGCTCCCACAACTCGTGGATGCACAACAACCCCCACATCCGTCAGCCCGACGGCAACACCGCCCTGATGCACCCGGACGACGCCGCGGCCCGCGCCATCACGGACGGCGCGACCGTCGAGGTCTCCAGCCCCACCGGGGCCGTCGAGGTCGTCGTCTCCCTCACCGACGACGTCGCGCGCGGTGTCGTCGTGGTGCCCCACGGCTGGGGCCACGCCACCACCGGGCCGCGGCGCGCGCGGGCCCTCGCCGGGGCCAACATCAATGCCGTCGTGCCCGGCGGGACCGCGCAGATGGACCCGGTCTCCGGGCAGGCGATCATGCTCGCCCACGAGGTCGAGGTGCGCCCGGTCTGAGCGCCCGAGTCGCTAGCCTCCGGGCATGACGCTCCCCCGGGCCCGGCTCTGGCACCTGCTGACCGCCGTGGTGACGATCGCCGCGATCGCCCTCCAGCTGGTGCTGGTGATCCGTGGCGGGCAGGTGCTCGACGAGGTCGAGCCACCTGACCTCGGCCTGCGCCTCGCGCGCTTCGTCGCCTACTTCACCGTCCAGAGCAACGTGCTGGTCGCGATCAGCGCGGTCACCCTGGCCCGCGACCCCGTGCGCGACGGGCGCTGGTGGCGGGTGCTGCGCCTGGCGGGGATCGTCGGCATCACCGTCACCGGGCTCGTGCACTTCGTGCTCCTCCGGCCGCTCCTCGACCTCGGTGGCGCCGACTGGGCCGCCGACAAGCTGCTGCACATGGTGGTCCCGGTGCTCGCCCTGATCGGCTGGGCCGTCTTCGGGCCACGCCCCCGCATCACCCGCCGCGAGGTCGGCTGGGCGCTGCTCTGGCCCCTCGCCTGGCTCGGCGTGACCCTCACGGTCGGTGGGCTGACCGGCTGGTTCCCCTACCCCTTCCTCGACCACCGCGAGGACGGCGCCGGCGCGGTCGCCGTCACGAGCGTCGGGGTGCTCGTGCTCTTCCTCGGGCTCTTCACGCTCGCCGCGCGGCTCGACCGTCGACTCACCCCTTCGCCGACCACCGCAGCGGCAGACTGACTCCATGGACCTCGTCGACGCCACCGCCTGGGCGGCCACCCGCAAGCACGCCGTACTCATCACGATCCGTCAGGACGGGCGGGCCCAGTCCTCCGACGTCGTCTACGCCGTGGACGGCGACACCTTCGTCGTCTCGGTCACCGACGACCGCGCGAAGACCAGCAACATGCGCCGTGACTCCCGGGTCGTCCTCCACGTCACCGAGCCGGAGTCGTGGTCCTACGTCTCCTTCGACGGCACGGTCTCGCTCTCGGACGTGACCACGGAGCCGGGCGACGCCACCAGCGACGCCCTGTGCGCCTACTACGAGGCCGTCGCCGGCGAGCCGCACCCCGACTGGGACGAGTACCGCGCGGCGATGATCGCCGAGAAGCGCCTCGTCGCCCGCTTCACGCCGACGTCGGCCGTCGGTCAGGTCAACTGATCCTCACCCGCGGCCGGTTCTCGGACGCCAGGCGCTGAACGACCGCACGCTCGCGGGCCGCGGCTGCACCAGCCACGGCCACGGGTGCACCTCGCGCACGTCCAGCCGCGCGCGGTGGCGGGCCCACCCCGGCACCGGGGCGTACGTCGTGGCCAGCGGCACGCCGTCCAGCTCGGCGACGACGTCGCCCCGCCGGACCTCCAGGTCACGCAGCCCGGCCAGCTCGCCCAGGGTCTCGGCGAGGAAGACCAGCCGCTTGCCCGACAGCCGCAGGCGGGCGAGGAGCGGCTCGTCGAAGACGAAGACGGCCGCGCGGTCCGGGCCGGCAGCGAGGGCCGGGTCGCCGGCACCGAGCGACTCGGCGGTGAGCCACACCCGCTCACCCTCGCCGAGGCCCTCGACCTGCGTCGGGCCACCGGGCACCTCACCCTTGCCCAGGTCGGGGCCGTCGACATCGGGGCCGAGGCCCTGTTCGGGCCAGTCCTCGATCGGGCAGGCCTCGGCGATCGGGCACGCGCGGCACAGCTCGGGCGCCCGCTTCTCCACCTGCCAGCGGCTGAACCCGTAGGCCTTGCCGCTGCCCGTGCCGACCGTCCACTGCCATCCGAGCCGGTTGGCGGCGCGCGAGCCGTCGAGCAGGTGCGCGAACATCTCGTCCTCGCCGTCGCGCCAGGTCGCGCCTGCCCGCACGCCCCACTGCGAGGCCAGCCACATGCGGGTCTGGTTGACCAGCCACCCGTCGCGCTCGAGGTCGCCCACGACGTGCTCCATGCACGTCATCTCCCGGGGCCACGCCTCCCGCGCGGTCCAGGCCCCCGACCTCGAGCCGGCGCGCGGCTGCTCGCGGCGCAGGGGGCGCCCGAGCGCCGACCCGACGCGGGCGTAGAGGTGCCGGGCGTACTCCTGCCAGAGCAGCTCGTCGCGGTACTTCCCACGGTCGCGCTCGGGGGCGTCAGCGACGGCGTCCCACACCTCGGGGAGCGTGAGCAGGCCGTGGCGGATGTACGGCGACATCCGGGTCGCGCCCTGTCGCTTCCTCGGCAGCACCGTGCTGCGTGAACGCGCGTAGCCGGCGACGTCGAGGCCCGCCAACGCAGTGTCGGCGGCGGTCTGGCCTCCACGCAGCGCGCCGGGGCGGACGCCGTCCGGCCCCTCGCGCGTCAGGTCACCGAGGTGTCGCGCCACCCAGTCGGCGACGTCGTACGGCGTGGCGCCGGCGGCGAGCGAGGGCGGGGCGGGAAGCACGGGCACCGGTCCATGGTCGCCGCAAGCGCCCACGCTGCGGCTCACCCGGAGGTCGGGCAGTGGGTCAGACGAGCTCCTGCGTGATCTCCTGCCGACCCGACTCGACCACGAGGTGGGCGAGCGCGCCGGTGACCAGCGGCAGCGACGGCTGGGTGTGACCGCACTCGACGTCGAGCACAAGCGGGATGTCGAGCATGCCGAGCGCGTCCAGCACCGCCTCGCGCTGGCTCAGGTCGGGCCGGTCGGGTGCCCCCGTGCGACCGATGAGGATGGCGGTCGCGTCGTCGAACCACCCGGCGAGCCGGAGCGTGTGCAGGTGCCGCCCGATGGTGTGGGCGTCGTCCTCGGCGGCCTCCAGGAACACGATGAGGCCGTCGTCGGCGTACTCACGACCGAACGCCGCGACGTCGCCGAAGCGGGTCGCGGCCAGGGACGAGACGATCTCGATGCACCCGCCGACCAGTCGACCGGACACGTCGAGCCCGCCGCCACCCACGAGGCTCCACGTGCCGGCGCCGTCGAGGGTCATCGACTCGACCGTCGGGTCGGCCTCGTAGTCGTCCCAGCCGGACGTGCGGAACCGGCCGGGGCTCCGCTGCACCACCGGCTCGGTGGCTGCCGCGACCTCGGTCCAGTGCGCCAGCCCGTCGGGCACCTCGTAGGCGGTGTCCATCAGGTTGGCGCCGTGGAGGGTCCCCCAGCCCAGCAGGGTCGTCAGCGGCAGCATCCACGAGCAGGAGTCGCTGAACCCCACGGCCCAGGTCGGCTCGAAGGTGGCGATCTCACGCCAGTCGAGCTGGTCGAGCAGGTCGACCCCGAGCGCACCACCCCAGGGCGGCACGATCGCGCGCACGTCCGGGTCGCGCAGCATCGCCATCAGCTCGTCGGCGCGCTGCTCCTTCGGCGCGGAGACGACCCGCTCGCCGGCGAGGCACTCGCCCACGCGGACGTCGTACCCGCGCTCACGGAGCCAGGCGACGTTGT
>JBFJKO010000215.1:0-6176 GCA_041634935.1 Nocardioides sp. | reverse complement strand
GGCACGCAGCAGGCCCTGGAGTGGATCTACTCCGCCGACGTGCTCACTGCCGAGGCCGCCCACGCCGGGCGGCTGCTGCGCTCGGTCCACGAGCCCGAGGACCTCTTGCCCGCAGCGCTCGAGCTCGCGCGCTCCTTCGTCGTCGACCGCTCCCCCGTCGCGCTCGCCCTGGCCAAGCAGCTGGTCTACGGCAACGGCGCGGCCGCGCACCCGCTCGAGGCGCACCTGTCGGACTCCCTGGCCATGTGGCACACCTCCGTCGGTGACGGCAAGGAAGGCGTCGCGGCCTTCAAGGAGAAGCGTGCGCCGAAGTTCACCGGCAAGGCCAGCGAGCTGCCGCGGATCTTCCCGTAGGAAGGTTCCGGCCGCCCGGCCCGCCGGGTGCCGTCACGCAGCGAGGCTGCGGCGCAGCTTGAGCAGGATGCTGCTCAGCAGGCGCGAGACCTGCTCCTGCGAGACCCCCACCTCGGCCCCGATCTGGGCCTGGGTGCGGTTCTCGAAGAAGCGCAGCTCGAGCACCCGACGGTCGCGCTCGTTGAGCGCGGCCATCAGCGGGACCAGCGCGAGGCGTGCCTCGGTGCTGGCGAAGGCCGGGTCGAGGTCGCCCATCTTGTCGGCCGGCGACTCGCTGGCCTCGTCGTCGGTGCGTGAGGCGTCCAGCGACATCGGCGTGAAGCACCCGCTGGCGGCCATCGCGTCCATGACCAGGGCCAGGGAGACATCGAGGTGCACGGCGATCTCCGAGGGTCGCGGCGCACGACCGAGCTTCTGGGTGAGCTCGGCCTCGGCGCTGATCACCCGCGCCTGCACCTCCTGCACCGACCGCGGCGGACGGATCGTCCAGCCCGAGTCGCGGAAGTAGCGACGGATCTCGCCGCGCAGCGTCGGCACGGCATAGCTGAGGAAGTCGTCGGCGAGCGTCGGGTCGAAGCCGCGCACGGCCTTGACCAGGCCGAGGAAGGCGACCTGGTTGATGTCGTCGGCCGGGATGCCGCGCCCGTGGTAGCGGCGGGCCACGTCGGCGGCCACGCCCATGTTGAGGCGGATGACGTCGTCCTCGTAGCGAGCGCGGGCGTCGCCCTCGCTGGCGCGTGCGCAGGACAACAGGTGGGCGGTGTCGATGCGACGCCTGGCGTCACTCGGGTGCTGGCTCGGTGCCATGGGGGGGAGACCTCCGGGGGAGGGGATCGACATCGCTGAGTGGCATGTCGCGGGTGGACTCATCGTGGCACGGGTCGAACGCGCGCGCTAGGAAAAGCGGGGACCCGCGATGAATCTTTGCCAAACGATGCCAAGCACCGGGGGCGGAGCCGGAGGCAGAGGTGAGTGGAGACCGAGGAAATGTGTGGCCGAGCCGCCGAGTGGGGGGATCCCGGCGGCTCGTGCAATCAGCCCGTACCCGGGGCCCGGAGGGGTATGCACGGAGGTCCCGACATTTCTTGGCATCTAGGTTTGACTCATGGCGATGACGAGGAGGACGCGGCGATGAGCGCAGCGACCGGCGACCTCACGCTCGCTCCCGGGCCCGGCCTCCCCCGCGGGCTCGTGATCCCCGCCGCCGAGCTGGTCGAACGGTTCTCCCGCTCCTCGGGCCCCGGAGGGCAGTCGGTCAACACGACCGACAGCCGGGTCGAGCTCGAGTACGACGTCCTGACGAGCGCGGTGCTCTCCGACGCCCAGCGCGCCCGGGTCGTCGGCACCCTCGGCTCCCCCGTCGTCGTCGCCGCCTCCGAGCACCGCTCCCAGCACCGCAACCGGGCGGCGGCCCGGGAACGCCTCGCCGCACGTCTGCGCGCGGCCCTGGCTCCCCCACCGCCGACGCGACGGGCCACCAAGCCGACCCGGGGCTCGCAGCGACGACGGCTCGACGCCAAGAAGCAGCGCGGCCAGACCAAGTCGTTGCGCGGCCGCGTGCGTGACGACTGAGAGGCCGAGACCTCTCGTCCCGAGGGACTGACGTTCGGCACCTGCGACCGATGCCCGCTGGCCGGACAGGCTCCTAGCGTCGAGGGCATGACACCGCTCAGCACGCACCGTCCCGACCCCCAGCGTGGTCCAATGACGCTGGCTGCCTCGACCCGACCGGCACCTGATCGTGAGAGCGAACCGATGAAGAACACACCTGACTGGTTCGGCTCTGAGACGGTGCTCGCCATTGTCGTCGCGCTGCTCGGGATCCTGTGGGCGCTCGGTAACGCCTCCTACTACGGCCTTGCCGAGACTCTCGCGCTGGTCATCGCCGCTCTCGCGATCGCCGGCATCGTCGCGATCTGTCGACGACGGCCCGGGCTGGCCCTTGGCCTGGTCTGGGCGACGGCGTCCACCCACGTGCTGCTCGGCGTCCCCGTCCTTCCCACCGAGCTGTCGTTCGTGATCGTGGCCTTCACCGCGGCACGGTGGGGAAGCCCGACGACCCTGGTGGCGAGCGCGCTCTCGATCCCGGCGTTCGCGGTACTCGTTCTGGTGTCCTCGTCGATCATCGGCTATCTGCCCGTGTGGTCCCTCGATGACTACACCCCCTTGATGGTCGATGCCGTCTACGGCCTCGGGGCCCCGTCGGCCTACGTCGGCGTCGCCCTCCTGGCGCTGGTCATCTTCGGGATTCCGTGGCTGGCTGGGCTGGCGTTGCGCTTCAGTGACCGCGCCTCGGTCTCCCAGGCCGGCCAGGCCATCGCGGAGGAGCAGTCCGAACGTGCTCGCCGTGAGGCCGAGCAGGCGCTGGAGATCGCTCGGCTGCGGGATGAGCAGGCCCGGCTCGCCCGCGACGTGCACGACGTCGTCGGCCACTCCCTCGCCGTCATCCTCGCTCAGGCCGAGTCGGCGCAGTACGCCTCGGACGGCGACACCGACACGCTCAAGTCGACGCTCGCCACCATCGCCGCCTCGGCGCGGTCGTCGCTCCAGGACGTGCGCCACGTGCTCACGACCGCCGCCGGTCAGGGGCCTGAGCTCGTCGCACCTCGGGCTCTCGACACCCTGGTCGAGGGGGTGCGCTCGAGTGGGCACGAGGTCGTCTCCTGCGAGGTCGGCGTCCCGCAGCCGCTGCCGCCGGACCTCGAGGTGGTGGCCTACCGCGTGCTCCAGGAGATGCTCACCAACGCGATCCGGCACGGAAGCCGCCGGGAGCCCGTGCGCCTCGAGCGTCACTGGCCCGACGGTGCCTGGTCCGGCGAGCTGCGCATCGAGGTGCGCAACAGCGTCGGCCCTGACGAGGGCGCCGAGGGCGCCGAGGGCGGTGAGGGGCACGGGCTGGAGGGCATGCGACGTCGTCTCGAGGCCTGCGGTGGTCGGCTCGACGTACGACGGCGCGAGGGCGAGCGACCCGGGGACCCGGCGAGCTTCACCACCACCGCGTGGGTGCCGGTACGGACCGTGGTCCCGTGACCGACGCACCTGCACTGATCCGCGTCCTTCTCGTGGACGACCAGGACCTCTTCCGTGAGGGAGTGCGGGTGATCGTCGACGCCCAGGACGGCATGGAGGTCGTCGGCACTGCCGGCGACGGCTTGGAGGCGGTCCGCCTCGTCGATGACCTCGACCCCGACGTGGTGCTGATGGACATCCGGATGCCCGAGATGGACGGCGTCGAGGCCACGCGGCAGCTCTTCTCGCCCGAGCGTGCCGCCCGGCGCCAGGCGCGGGGCGCCGGACCGGTGCGCGTCGTGGTGCTGACGACGTTCAACCTCGACGACCGCGCAGCCACCGCGATCCAGCACGGGGCGAGCGGCTTCCTGCTCAAGGACGTCACCCCGATGATGCTGCGCGACGCGATCCGTACGGTGCACGCCGGCAACGCGGTGCTCGCACCCGGTGACCTGACGCGCCTGCTCGACGGGCACTTCCGCGCGCCCGCTCCCCCACCGCCCGGGCACAGCACGTTGACCGACAGGGAGCGCGAGGTGTTCCGGGCGGTCGCACGCGGGTTGTCCAACGCGGAGATCGCCGCCGGTGTGCACGCCTCGGAGTCGACGGTGAAGACCCACGTCGGCGCGATCCTGCGCAAGCTCGGCCTGCGCGACCGGGTGCAGATCGTGGTCCTCGCCCACGAGCACGGTCTGCTCTGACGAGCCCTACGTCCGACGGCCGCGGATGCGCGCGGGCACGATCCCCACCAGCCACTCCAACGGTCCACGCCGCCCCAGCGCCACGAGCAGGGCCCCGGACCACAGCACGATGACGACGTGCCACAGCAGCGCCCGGTCGTCGTCGGGCGTCACGAACGTCTCGCGCAGCACGACGTGCAGCACATAGAGGGTGAGCGTCACGGTGCCCGCGCCGAAGATGATCGCGACGGCCCGCTCGGCGTCCGGGGCGACGGCGCGCACCCGGCCCACCACCAGCAGGCAGGCGCCGATGACGAACGCCGCGCTCCCTCCTGTCTGGAGCAGGTCGAACGGGGTCGTGCTGTGCGGCGCGACCACCAGCAGCCAGCGCCAGCTGTCGGTGGGCGTCTGCCCGAACATCCCGCCCGCGATCGCGTCCAGCTCTGCGGGCGTGAACCCGGCGGCCCGGGTGAGTACCCCGGACACCGCCGTCGCCCCGGCTGCCACCGCGAGGCCGACGACGACCAGGCGCGCCTGGAGGCGGGGCCGGGACAGGTCGAGGCGACCCAGTCCGAGGCCCAGCAGCGCGTAGGCCAGCCACGGCAGCGCCGGGTAGTAGCCCGTCAGGAGCAGCTCGGCGAGCAGCCGGCCGGGGGTCGCGAGCTGCTCGAGGTCGGGGTTGGCGAACTGGCGGTCGGGAAGCGACGGCCGTACGACGTGCGACGCGAGCGGCACCGCGACGGCCCACGCGGCGGCGAGCCCGAGCAGGGCGCGCGCGCCGAGCCCGAGGAAGGGCAGCGCGAGCACGAAGAGCACGCCGTAGTAGGCGAGGATCACCGCGACCCCGGTGCCGATCTCGGCCAGGGCGAGCCCGATCAGCACCAACGAGAGCGCCCGGATCGCGAGAGCGAGGCTCAGCCGCAGTCGTGCCGCGCCCACGACCGGCGTCCGGCGTCCGCTCACGAGCGCGAGCGAGACGCCGGCGAGCACGGCGAAGAGGGCCGAGGCCCGGCCGCCGGCCAGCCACTGGAGGGTGGATAGCGAGCCGTCGGGGTCGCGGGCGACCGCGACGTGCGTCGCGATCATGCCCAGCAGGGCCAGGCAGCGGGCGACGTCGATCCCGACGAGGCGGGTGGCCGAGGCCGCCCTGCGCTCAGAAACCGAGACGGCGGCCACTGGAGTCGCCGCGGACCACAGCACCCTTCGCCTGGGCGGTCTGCTTCAGGTCGGCCTGGAAGTCGCGCATCCGCGCCTGCAGGGCGGGGTCGCTCGCGGCGAGGATGCGGACGGCGAGCAGGCCCGCGTTGCGCGCGCCACCGATCGCCACGGTCGCGACCGGGACGCCCGCGGGCATCTGCACGATCGAGAGGAGCGAGTCCATTCCGTCGAGGTACTTCAGCGGCACGGGCACGCCGATGACGGGCAGCGGCGTGACGGCGGCGAGCATGCCGGGCAGGTGCGCGGCACCACCGGCGCCGGCGATGATCACGTTCAGCCCCCGCTCGGCGGCCTCGCGGCCGTAGGTCAGCATCTCCTCGGGCATGCGGTGGGCCGAGACGACGTCGGCCTCGACGTCGATATCGAACTCGCCCAGCGCCTCGACGGCGAGCTTCATCACCGGCCAGTCCGAGTCGGACCCCATCACGATGCCGACACGTGCAGTCATGTCACTCACTCTCGTTGCCCAGGTCGCCGCGGAACCACGCGGCAGCGTGCCGCGCGCGCTCGAGGCAGTCGTCGAGGTCGTCACCGTAGGCGTTGACGTGGCCGACCTTGCGGCCGGGTCGCAGCGCCTTGCCGTAGAGGTGCACCCGCAGGTGCGGGTCGCGCGCCATGGCGTGCGGGTAGCCGTCGTAGAGCCGGCCCACGGTGTCGCCGGTCTCGGGGTCCTGCGGACCGCCGAGGATGTTGACCATCACCGTCCAGCGCGACCGGGCCTCCGGCGAGCCGAGCGGCAGGTCCAGGACGGCGCGCAGGTGGTTCTCGAACTGCGAGGTCACCGCTCCGTCCTGCGTCCAGTGACCGGTGTTGTGCGGACGCATCGCCAGCTCGTTGACCAGCACCCGTCCGTCCACGGTCTCGAAGAGCTCGACGGCGAGCACGCCGGTCACGTCGAGCTCGCCGGCCAGACGC
>JBFJKO010000214.1:0-6229 GCA_041634935.1 Nocardioides sp. | reverse complement strand
CGACCTCATCGATCGCACAACGGTCCGTCGGTCACCGCCGGCGGGGAACGGAGCACCTGTGTTCTCCCGAGTCATCGCCTTCGGCGGCAGGGTGCGCAGCAGCCTCTTCTTCGTCCCGATGTTCTGCGTGCTCACCGCAGTGGTCCTCGGCGAGGTCATGCTGCTCGTCGACGCACGCGTCACCGGCATCGACCCGCGGCTCACCGCGACGGTCGACAGCGCCCGCACGGTCCTGACCACCGTGGCGGGCGCGACGCTCTCCTTCGCCGGCATCGCCTTCTCGGTCAGCCTCCTGCTCATCTCCCTCGCCTCGAGCCAGTACTCGCCGCGCGTGGTGCACGGCATGTTCCGCGACCCGTTCAACAAGCGGGTCATGGGTTTCGTGATCGGCACCTTCACCTACTGCCTCGTCGTGCTGAGGGCCGTCCGCTCCTCCCTGGAGGAGGCGGGCGAGGCAATCGTCCCGAGCGTGTCGATCCTGCTGGCCGTCGTCCTCGGGATCGCCTCGGTCCTGTCGATCATCGCGTTCATCAATCACGCAGCGCACTCGATGGACGTCTCGAAGATCCTGCACCGCGTCACCCGCGAGGTCCTCAGCCAGGCCGGCAGCGCCTGGCCCGAGCCGGAGAAGACCGACGAGCCCCTGACGCCCGTCCGCCTCCCCGAG
The DNA here is from genome assembly GCA_041634935.1 of Nocardioides sp. Taxonomy (GTDB): domain Bacteria; phylum Actinomycetota; class Actinomycetes; order Propionibacteriales; family Nocardioidaceae; genus Nocardioides. Next base: position 5,562 of record JBFJKO010000214.1, on the reverse strand, counting down.
GGCGCCGTCCCCGTGCGCTTCGAGTCGCACGGCTGGGTGCAGAACATCGACTACGGCCGGCTCCTCGACGTCCTTCCCACCGGTTCCATCGCGCGCCTGGACACGTTCGCCGGTCGGTACGCGATCGAGCACGCGCCGGTCTGCCACGTGTGGCCGCCTCCCACCGACCTGGAGTCGACTGCTGACCGGGTCCGGAGCGCGGTGATGATCGGGGAGACACGGACCCTCCAGCAGGACGTCGAGTACGGCGTGCGGCAGCTCTCCGACGTCGCCCTCAAGGCGCTCTCCCCCGGCATCAACGACCCGACGACGGCCCACGACGCGATGTCCCACCTCGGCACCGTCCTGTCCGACCTGCTCCGGCGCCCGCTGCCGGCCTCGCAGGTGGCGGACGACGACGGGCGGGTGCTCCTGCTCCCCCACGCGACGACGTACCCGAGCCTCGTCGGCCTCGCGTTCGACGAGATCCGCATCGCCGCCGACGGGCAGCCGACGGTGCTGATCTACCTGCTCGACCTCCTGCACCAGGTGGAGAACTCACTGGGTGATCGCAGTCATCCGGACGCCGTCGAGGCCCTGCGCCGTCAGGCGGACCTCGTGCGGTCGATGAACGAGGACGCCGAGCAGCAGGAGGCCGACCGTGACCGCGTGCGCGAGGCCTTCGAGCGGCGCTACCGGGACTAGATCACGCCCGCGCCGCGCGCGTCACCAGGCGCTGGAGGCGAAGGCGTCGCGGTCGGGGGGCAGCGCGTTGAACAGCCGCAGCGACGCCCGACCGTCGGCGAAGTAGGTGATCACCGAGATCGACGCCGGCGAGAGCTCCATCCGGAACACGGCGCTCAGGGGTGCCTGGAGGGCGTCGGCCACGAGCGTCTTGATCGGCGTGACGTGCGAAGTGACGAGCACCGTGCGGCCGGCGTGCTCCGAGACCAGGCGGTCGCGCGCGGCGAGGACCCGCTCCTGCACGGTCAGGAACGACTCTCCCCCGCTCGGTGCCACGTCCAACGATCCGAGCCAGGCGGTCATCTCGGGACCGTGGCGGTCGGAGACCTCGGCGAAGGTCAGGCCGTCCCAGTGGCCGAACTCCATCTCGGCGAAGCCGGGCTCGTCGACCACCTCCACGTCACCGAGGAGCTCGCTGAGCAGCTCCCCGGACTCCCGGGTGCGCCGCACCGGGGAGGTGACGATCACGTCGACCCGGTTCGCGAGGGGAGCCAGCCACTCACCGGCCAGTCGGATCTGGTGCCGGCCCTCCTCGCTCAACGGCGGGTTGTCGCCGCCGAGGCCGCCGGAGAACCGCTTCGCCGAGGTGTGCTTCGTGACGCCGTGCCGGACGATGATGACGGTGGTCGCCTCGCCCTCGCCGCCCCAGCCACGCGCCGGCGGCGGGGCGGGGCGGTCCTCGGGGCTCTCGAGCGGCGACTCGATCTCCTCGATGACCGACTCGCCGGAGAAGCCGTCGGTGCCCCCAGGGGGGCCACCCGGAAAGCTCACGCCGTCGCGGCTGCCGTCGAGGGCCTCGTTGGCCAGGCGGTCGGCGTGGGCGTTGTCCGCGCGCGGCACCCAGGTGTACGTCGTGCCGGGCGGCGCGACCTCGGCGGCCTCACGTGCGAGCACCTGCATGTCGGGGTGCTTGATCTTCCAGCGACCGGACATCTGCTCGACGACGAGCTTGGAGTCGAGCCGGGCCTCGACGAGCGCCCCCGGGGCGACCTCCGCGGCCAGGCGCAGTCCGGCGATCAGGCCGCGGTACTCCGCGACGTTGTTGCTCGCGCGTCCGATCGCGGTGCCGTCCTCGGCGAGGACCGCCCCGGTCTCGGCGTCCTTGAGCACCGCACCGTACGCCGCGGGCCCGGGGTTGCCCCGCGAGCCGCCGTCGGCCTCGACGAGGACGCGACGACGCTCGCTCACAGCCCCGACTCGCTGGTGCGGACGAGGATCCGCGAGCACTCCTCACAGCGCACCACGAGGTCGGCGGGCGCCGCGCGGATCACGCCGATCTCGGCGTTGTCGATCCCCAGCTGACACCCGTTGCACCGGCGCTGGCGCAGCTCGGCCGCGCCGATGCCGCCCTTGGCGGCGCGGAGCTTCTCGTACAGGGCGAGCAGGTCATCGGGAAGCCCTTCGACCGCCGGTCCGCGCGCGGCCTCGATCTCGGCGAGCTCGGCGTCGATGACGGCCGTCTTCTCGTCGCGCAGCACGGCAAGCTCGGCGAGGCGCTCGTCGGTGGCGGCGACCCGCTGCTCGAGCTCACCCAGCGCGGCCTGGGCCTGCTCGAGCTGCTCCATCACCTCGAGCTCCTCGTCCTCGAGCACCGAGATGCGGCGCTCGAGCGACTGGAGCTCGTGCTGCATGCGCTCGAGGTCCTTGGGGCTGGTGATCTGACCCTGGTCGATGCGGTCCTGGTCGCGGGTGCGACGCGCGCGGACGAGCTCGACGTCGTTGTCGGCCTTGCGCTGGGCGAGGTCGAGGTCGTCGACCACGATCTGCGCGTCGCGTCGCTGGTCGTCGACCTCGCGGCGCGACGCCTCCAGCTCGGCCATCTCCTTGACCTCGGGCATCGAGGCGCGTCGGTGCCGGGCCTGGTCGGCGCGGGCGTCGAGCGCCTGGACCTCCAGCAGCCTCAGCTGGGCGGACGGCTCTGCCTTCACGAGTTCCTCTTCGTCTTCACGGCTGTCGGGGTCATGGGCGCATTGTCCACGGGTCGGTGCACAGGGTGCTGACGCGGGTCTCCACGGCGCCCTGCAGAGCCTCGGCGAGTCGGGCCTCGACGACCGGCAACCAGGTCCACTCGGCAGCCCAGTGCGCGACGTCGACGAGGACCGGTCCGCCCTTCTCGAGGAACTCCGCGGCCGCGTGGTGCCGCAGGTCGCTGGTCACGTAGACGTCGGCGTCGGTGCGCAGGACGTCGTCGAGCAGGAAGTCGCCGGCGCCGCCGCACACGGCCACCCGACGCACGCTGTGCTCGGGGTCGCCGGCCACGCGTACGCCGTGCGCCGTCTGCGGGAGCGCCTCGGCCACCGTGGTGGCGAACTCGGTGAGGCTCTGGCGGGTGATGGTGCCGATCCGGCCCGTGCCGGTCGCGGCGACCCGGCCGTCGGCCAGCTCGACCACGTCGTACGCGGGCTCCTCGTAGGGATGCGCGGCCACCAGCGCCCGCACGACCTCGGCCCGGCGCTCGCGCGGCAGGACCACCTCGATGCGGTCCTCCTCGACGGCCTCGATCTCGCCGACGGTCCCGATCATCGGCTCGGCGCCGTCGAGCGGACGGAACCGCCCCACGCCCTGGCTCGAGTACGACGCGAAGTCGTAGGCGCCGATCGCCCCGGCCCCGGCCTCGGCGAGGGCCGCCCGGACGATGGCCGCCGCGTCGGTGGGCACGTAGGTGGTCAGCTTGTCGATGGCCAGCCCGGGATCGGGGAGGATCGGCTCGACCTCCTCCAGGCCCAGCGCCGAGGCCAGCGCCTCCGACACCCCGCCGACCGCGCGGTCGGCGTTGGTGTGGGCGGTGAGCAGGGCGCAGCCGGCCTTGGTCAGCGCGCTCAGGGTCCGACCCTTGGGCGTCGTGGCCGCGAAGCCGTGGACCCCCTTGAGGAAGAGCGGGTGGTGGACGACCAGCAGGTCGGCGCCCCACTCGACCGCCTCGGCCGCGACCTCGGCGGTGACGTCGACGGCGAACATCACCTTCGTGACGGGCTGGTCGGGATCACCCGCCACCAGGCCCACGGCGTCCCAGGACTCCGCCGTCTGCGGCGGGTACCAGGCATGGAGGAGGGCGACGATCTCGGAGAGGGGGGTCGGGGTCGGCACGCCGTCGAGGATATCGGGCAGCCTCGCGGCTAGTTGACCTGCCGGTCGCGCCCCTCCCAGTACGGCGCGCGCAGCTTGAACTTCTGCAACTTGCCGGTCGCCGTCCGCGCGAGCTCGTCGCGGACCTCGATCGACGTCGGCGCCTTGTAGCCGGCCGCCTTCTCCTTGCACCAGGCGATCAGCTCGGCCTCGGTGCCCTCGTGCGCCTGGTGACCCTCGGCGAGGACGACGAGTGCCTTGATCGTCTCGCCCCACTTCTCGCTGGGCACCCCGATCACGGCCACCTCGGCGACCATCGGGTGGGAGAAGAGCACGTCCTCGACCTCGATCGAGGAGACGTTCTCGCCGCCGGTGATGATGACGTCCTTCTTGCGGTCCTTGATCGTGAGGTAGCCGTCGGCACCGATCTCGCCGCCGTCGCCGGTGTGGAACCAGCCGTCGCGCAGCGCGGCCGCCGACTCCTCGGGCTGCTCCCAGTAGCCCTCCAGCACCACGTTGGAGCGGGCCAGCACCTCGCCATCCTCGGAGGTCGAGAGCCGTACGCCGAGGGCCGGCGCTCCGGCGCGGGTCAGCAACCCGGCGCGCTCCTCGAGCGGGACGTCATCCCACTCGGCGCGGGCGCGGTTGAAGGTGAGCAGCGGGGAGGTCTCGGTGAGACCGTAGATCTGGATGAACTCCCAGCCCAGCTCCTCCTCGACCCGCATGACCGTCTTCGTCGGCGGCGGAGCCCCGGCCATGATGATGCGCACCCGGTCGCGGCCGGGGATCTCGCCCTCCCAGGTCTGGGCCGCCTCGAGCACGGCTGCGGCCACTGCCGGCGCGGCGCACATCACGGTGACGCCGTGGTCGCGGACCCGACGCAGGATCTCGGCGCCGTCGATCTTGCGCAGCACGACGTGCTTGACCCCCAGCCCGGTCATCGCGAACGGCATCCCCCAGCCGTTGGCGTGGAACATCGGCAGCGTGTGCAGGTAGACATCACGGTCGGTGACGGCCGCGTGCATCGCGAAGGTGACGGCGTTGACCCAGATGTTGCGGTGGGTGATCTGCACGCCCTTGGGACGCGCGGTGGTGCCGGAGGTGTAGTTGATGCACGCGGTGGCGTTCTCGTCGGGCTCCCACGCGACCGGCTCGGCTCCCCCGTCGGCGACCGACGGCGCGAACAGGTCGTTGTCCGAGCCCAGCACGAAGCGGTGCTCGGCGGTGATCGAGGCCAGCTCGGCGTCCAGCTCGGGGTCGATCAGCACGACGCGCGCCCCGGAGTGCTCGACGATGTAGGCGACCTCGTCGGGGCGCAGCCGGAAGTTCACCGGCACGAGGACCCGACCGGAGCCCGAGACCCCGAAGAAGGCCGTGAGCAGGCGCGCGCTGTTGTGGCTGACGATCGCCACTCGGTCGCCCACGCCGATGCCGAGCTCGTCGAGCCGGGCGGCCTGCCGGCGGGCGAGCTCGGCGACCTCGGCGTAGGTGAGGTCCCCCAGCGACGGCGCCGGCTGGTCGGGCTCGTCGACGACGCCCGTCCGGGCGCCGTAGACCTGCTCGGCGCGATCGATGAAGTCCCGGACGGTCAGCGGTACGAACATGCGCGCCACTGTAGTGACCGGACCGTGACGCGCGACACACCTCCGGACGCCACAGGACCCCGACTGCGCTGAGCGGTCGGGGTCCTGCGCCGTACGGTCGGTCAGCCGGGCCAGACGGCCTCGGTGACCTCGCCGCCGACGACGTCGACCTCGAGGGTGACGACGTCGG
>JBFJKO010000213.1:0-6250 GCA_041634935.1 Nocardioides sp. | reverse complement strand
TGCGCGGCCTGATCGAGGACGACGCCGGCGCCGCGTCCGGCGCGGACGGGGACCGGTCGGCCCTCACCGCGCCGTCGACCGAGGACCCGACGCTCGACCCGTCCACCGCGGCTCCCGACCCGGACGCCGACGCCCCGAGCGCCGGCGTCCCGGTCGAGCCGCTGGACCCCACGGTGGAGCAGTGCGCCGGAGGGCTCCCCGACCGAGGGGTCGCGCCGCCGCAGGAGGGGGTCATCGCCGGCGGCGGGATCGAGGTGTCCGTGCCGGGCGACTTCGACCCGGTCCTCGAGCAGGCCGCGGCCTTCACCTTCGCCGACGGCGTGACCGCCCGCACCAAGCTCATCGAGCAGAGCACGACCAGCGGCTGGGTGGCGCTCTACGCCGCCGGCGGGCTGAGCCGCGCCAACGGCTTCGACGACCTGGACGACGCCGCGGCCGTCGTCGCGGCCTGCGTCACCCAGTCGGGCTTCTTCTACTCCGGCATCACCGGGCTCACCGAGCTCGGCTCGACCGAGGTTGTGGTCGACGACCGCCCCGCCTGGGAGCTCACCCACGAGGTCCGCATCGACGACCCGGAGCTCGCCGTCGAGGGGGACGTGCTCAAGGTGGTCGTCGTCGACACCGGTGACGAGGCGACGTACGGGTTGTTCGTCAGCGTCGTACCGATCGGGGACCGGGAGATGCTCGACCAGCAGGACGCCGCCGTCGAGGCCCTGCGCGTGCGCTGAGTCCGCCTGAAGCCCACCGAGACCCGCCTGAGACCCGCCTGAGACCCGCGCGAGGTCTGCCCCGCCGGGGTGCCGCCGGTGTCCACCGACCACCCAGCGAACACGACGGGCTGGACACCACGCGCTACCGTGATCGGCCGTGAGCACCTTCTCGGGTGGCCTGCTCCACCCCGAGACGCGCCGACCGGCGCACCCTGACTGATCCACCAGTGCCTCGGCACCGGTGCAGCAGTGACCCCAGCAGTAAGGAAAGTGACCAGTTCGTGGCACACAAGTTGGTGATCGTCGAGTCCCCGGCGAAGGCCCGCACCATCGGCGGCTACCTCGGCGACGGCTACGTCGTGGAGTCCTCCATCGGTCACATCCGCGACCTCCCCAACAACGCCGCGGACACCCCGGCGAAGATCAAGGACAAGCCCTGGGGCCGGCTGGCGGTCGACGTCGAGGACGGCTTCACGCCCTACTACGTCGTGCCGCGCGACAAGAAGTCGCACATCACCAAGCTCAAGCAGCTGCTCAAGGATGCCGACGAGCTCTTCCTCGCCACCGATGAGGACCGCGAGGGCGAGGCCATCGCGTGGCACCTCCTCGACGAGCTGAAGCCCAAGAACATCCCGGTCAAGCGGATGGTCTTCCACGAGATCACCAAGGCCGCGATCCTCGAGGCCGCCGACAACCCGCGCGACATCGCGATGGACCTCGTCGAGGCGCAGGAGACCCGTCGCATCCTCGACCGCCTCTACGGCTACGAGGTCAGCCCGGTGCTGTGGAAGAAGGTCATGTCCGGCCTGTCCGCCGGTCGCGTGCAGTCGGTCGCGACGCGTCTGGTCGTCGACAAGGAACGCGACCGGATGAAGTTCAAGATGGCGTCCTACTGGGACCTCGAGGGCACCTTCGACGCGGGGTCCAAGCACGACGCCCGCATGTTCCCCGCCAAGCTCTACTCGCTCGACGGCACGCGCGTCGCCTCCGGCTCCAACTTCGGCCAGGACGGCCTGCTCAAGTCCGGCTCCTCGGTCGTGCACCTCGACCGCACCCGCGCCGAGGCTCTCGTCTCCGCGCTCGCCGACACGTCGTACGACGTCCGCTCGGTCGAGTCGAAGCCCTACCGCCGCTCGCCGTACGCGCCGTTCCGCACCACCACGATGCAGCAGGAGGCCAGCCGCAAGCTCGGCATGAGCGCCTCGGTGACGATGTCGGTCGCCCAGCGGCTCTACGAGAACGGCTTCATCACCTACATGCGTACCGACTCCACGACCCTCTCGGGCGGTGCGGTCGAGGCCGCGCGCTCGCAGGTGCGTGAGCTGTACGGCGCCGAGTACCTGCCCGACACCCCGCGCACCTACGCCTCGAAGGTCAAGAACGCCCAGGAGGCGCACGAGGCCATCAGGCCCGCGGGCGAGACGTTCCGCACCCCGGCGCAGACCGGTCTGACCGGCGACCAGTTCCGTCTCTACGAGCTGATCTGGATGCGCACCGTCGCCTCCCAGATGAAGGACGCCGTCGGCCAGAGCGTCTCGGTGCGCATCGGCGGCGCCTCGAGCACCGGCGAGGACGCCGTCTTCTCGGCCTCGGGTCGCGTCATCACCTTCCACGGCTTCCTCAAGGCCTACGTCGAGGGCACCGACGACGACAGTGCCAAGGACGACCAGGAGACCCGCCTGCCCAACCTCGAGCAGGGCGACGCCGTCTCGGCGGCGAGCCTGAGCGCCAACGGCCACGAGACCAAGCCGCCGGCGCGCTACACCGAGGCGACGCTGATCAAGGAGCTCGAGGAGCGCGAGATCGGCCGCCCCTCGACGTACGCCTCGATCATCGGCACGATCCTCAACCGCGGCTACGTCTACAAGAAGGGCTCGGCGCTGGTGCCGGCCTGGCTGGCGTTCTCGGTGATCCGGCTGCTGGAGGAGCACTTCCCGCGCCACGTCTCCTACGAGTTCACCGCCGAGATGGAGGACGTGCTCGACGAGATCGCCGGCGGCCGCAAGCGCCGCGTCGCCGAGCTCACCGAGTTCTACTACGGCTCCGACGACGTGCCGGGCCTGCACACGCTGGTCACCGAGCTCGCCGACATCGACGCGCGCGACAACGCGACGTTCCCCATCGGTGACCCCGAGGCCGGCATCAACCTGCGCGTGGGGCGCTACGGGCCCTACCTCGAGGGCCCCGACGACGAGGGCAATCCGGCGGGCAAGCGGGCCAACGTGCCCGACGACCTGCCGCCCGACGAGCTGACGATGGAGAAGGCCGCCGAGCTCTTCGCCAACCCGGCCGGCGAGGAGATCGAGCTCGGCAACCACCCCGAGACCGGGCTGCGCGTCGTGGCCAAGAACGGTCGCTACGGCCCCTACGTCACCGAGGACCTGCCCGAGGACGCCCCCAAGAAGGCCAAGCCGCGCACCGGCTCGCTGTTCAAGTCGATGTCGCTCGACACGATCACGCTCGACGACGCCGTCAAGCTGCTCTCGCTGCCGCGCGTGGTCGGGGAGGTCGAGGTCGAGGTGAAGGCCAAGACCGGTGAGGACACGCCCGAGGGTGCTGAGGTCCCGGCGACCACCGAGCTGGTCGAGATCACCGCCCAGAACGGCCGCTACGGGCCCTACCTGAAGAAGGGCACCGACTCGCGCTCGCTCACGAGCGAGGAGCAGCTCTTCACGATCACCCTCGACGAGGCCATCGCGATCTACGCCCAGCCCAAGCAGCGCGGACGTGCCGCGGCCGCACCGCCGCTCAAGGAGCTCGGCGCCGACCCCGTCTCGGGGCAGCCGATCGTCGTGAAGTCGGGCCGCTTCGGCGAGTACGTCACCGACGGCGAGTACAACGCCACGCTGCGCAAGGACGACTCGGTCGAGCAGATCACCACCGAGCGTGCCGCCGAGCTGCTCGCCGACCGCCGCGCCCGCGGCCCGGCCAAGAAGGCTGCGAAGAAGGGCGCCAAGAAGGCGCCCGCCAAGAAGACCGCGGCCAAGAAGACCGCCACGAAGAAGACGGCGACCAAGAAGTCGGCAGCCAAGAAGACGACGAAGTCGACCGCCAAGAAGTCCTGAGTCCGGTGGCGGTCGGCGGGGTCTGATCGGGCTCGCCCGATCGCGCCCCGGAGGGCGACCGCAGGTGTCACCATGGGACGTGCCCGTCACCCTCGGCGCCGTCCAGGCCCCCCGCGCGCTGCGTGCGGGACGTGGGCACCCCCACGGGCCGCCGTGGCTGCTCGCGGGGTTCATGGCGACCGTGACCGCCCTGCTGGTCCCCTTCGCGTCGGTGCCCGTGGGGCCGAGCCCCGCGTTCCTGCCGGCGTACCTCACGCTGGTGCTGGCCTGCAACCTGCTCACCGGCGTGCTCCTGGCGGCTCAGTACCGCGACGGCGGGGACCCGCGGCTGCTGGTGCTGTCCTGGGCCTACCTGTGGTCGGCGGCGACGATCGTGCCGCACGCGCTCACGTTCGCCGGGGTCGTCACCGAGGCAGGTCTGCTCGGCGCTGTGCCGAGCAGCGCGCAGTGGCTCTGGGTGTCCTGGCACGTCGGCTTCCCGGTCCTGCTGGGCATCGGCCTGATGCCCTGGCCCGGGGCGTGGCGTCGCCGTCTCGGCGAGCGCTCCGGACGTACGCGGCGAGTGGTCCTCAGCGGGGTGGTGATCCTCTGCGGTGCCTGGGGGATCGCCGCACTGGTCACCGTGGGTGGCGAGCTGGTGCCCGTCATCATCACCGACGGTGACTACACGGCGCTCACCGTGCGGTTCGGGCCGGCGCTGGTGCTCGCGGTCCTGGCCGCTGCGGGCGCCGGCCTCACCGGGATCCTCCGACGCCGTCGAGCCGGCGTCGAGGTCTGGGCCTTCGTCGCCCTGGTCGCAGCGTTCGGCGACCTCGTGATCACGCTCCTGGCCCACGACCGCTTCAGCGTGGGCTGGTACGGCGCGCGCTCGCTGGCGCTCATCGCAGCAGCAGCCGTGCTGACCGCCATGCTGAAGGAGATCACGGCCCTGCACCGTCAGGTGCGCCGGTCCGCCCAGCTGCTGGAGCAGCAGAACCTCGATCTCACCGAGACCCAGGCGCTGCGGGACCACCTCGTCGCGGTGGTCTCCCACGACCTGCGCACCCCGGTGGCCGGCCTGACCGGGTACCTCGAGCTCCTCGGCGACGGCGGGCTGAGCACCCACCAGACCGATCGCATGTTGGGCAACAGCCGACGCCTGACGCGTCATCTGACCCTGCTCATCGAGGACCTGCTGGCGGTCGCGACGCTGACGAACGGCTACCTCGACGTCCGCCCGGAGCGGATCGACGTACGGCGGGCACTGGAGGAGGCCGCCGACGGGTTCCCCGAGGTCGACGTCTGCGTCGACTGCCGGACGCCCACTGACCTCTGGGTCGATCCGCTGCGCCTCCAGCAGGTGCTCGCGAACCTCATCGGCAACGCGCGCAAGTACGGCGCCGAACCGGTCTGGCTGAGCGCGAGGACCGACGAGGACGAAAGCGAGCCGACGGTGCTGCTCGAGGTGCGGGACGCCGGCGCCGGTGTGCCCCCGGAGTTCGTCGAGCACCTCTTCGAGCCGTACTCCCGTGCCGAGGGGGTAGACGTGCAGGGGTCGGGCCTGGGGCTGTCGGTCGTGCGGGACCTCGTCGAGGCCCATCGCGGCACGGTGGCCTACGACATCGCACGCAATGCGTTCGTCCTGCGCCTGCCGGTCGGGCCGCCGGCGCCTTCGCACTCGCCTCGCGAGGCCGGCGGCCGCGACGTCGCGCTCGGCCCGGTCTGAGCCCGGCTGGGGAGCAGGGCGGATCGGGCGGGGAGCCTGTCGGCCGCTGCCGGTACCGTCTGCGACGTGACCCCCGCACCCGTCTACGCGCAGCACGGCGTCTTCGTGTGCTTCGAGGGCGGCGAGGGCTCGGGCAAGTCCACCCAGTCCGCGCTGCTGCGCGACTGGCTGGAGGCGCAGGGCTACCGGCCGCTGCTCACCTTCGAGCCCGGCGACACCCCGGTGGGGCGCGAGGTGCGTCGGATCGTGCTCAGTCCCGAGACCGGCGCGCTCGCCGACCGCACCGAGGCCCTGCTCTACGCCGCCGACAAGGCCGAGCACGTCGAGACCCTCGTGCTGCCCGCGCTCGAGCGCGGCGAGGTGGTCATCACCGACCGCTACGTCGACTCCACCCTGGCCTACCAGGGCGCCGGCCGGTCGTTGGACGTCGCCGAGGTCGAGGCAGTCGCCCGCTGGGCCACCGGCGACCTGCGGCCGCACCTGACCGTCGTCCTCGACCTCGATCCGGAGGCCGGCCTGGGCCGCTTCGCCGAGCGCGACCGCATCGAGGGGGAGTCGCTCGACTTCCACCAGCGGGTGCGCGAGGCGTTCGTGGCGATGGCCGCCGCCGACCCCGACCACTACCTCGTCCTCGACGCCCGCAGCTCGGTCGACGAGATCGCCGGCCGGGTGCGGGCCGCCCTCGAGCCACTGCTCGCGCAGGCTGACCGGGTCGACCGATGAGCGTCTCGGGCGAGATCGCCGCGCAGGGGGTCTGGGCCGACCTCGTC
>JBFJKO010000212.1:0-6255 GCA_041634935.1 Nocardioides sp. | reverse complement strand
CCCTCGACGCGCAGCACCGCCGCCTGTCGGTGGATCTCGGCCTTGACGTCGTCGAGGCCGACGAGCGCGTCGAGCTCGGCCAGCAGCTCCTCGACGGACCTGACCGGCGCCTCCGGCTCGGTCGGCGGCTCGGGCTCGTCGCCGCCGGCGGGCGGCGGCGCGGCGGCGGTCGGCGGGTCGTCCTGGCGTCGGACGGTCGTTGCGTCCGGCACCTGCGTGGCGGTCGGCAGGCCGGCCAGTCCCGACAGGTCGAGCCCGGCGAGCCTGCGCTGGACGACCCCGAGCTGCTGCACCAGCGAGGACGTCACCTGGTCGCCCAACGTCGGGACGTGGGGGCGCGCGAGCGGCGCCTCCCCCAGCTGGGCCGCCGCGGCCGTGGCGGCGTTGCCCATCGCCCGAGGGTCGGGCGTGCCGAGGGTCGCCGCCACCAGGGCGACGTCGCCGAGGGCGGCGGCGTACGTCGGCGCGTGCGAGGAGCCGGTGACGGCGAGCTCGCTCATCACCGTCGTCGGCGCGGAACGGAAGCGCCGTCCGCGCTGGGCCGCCTCCATGAACTCCTGGGCCGCCGACGGGCGCCCGGTCTCGGCACACCAGTCGACGAAGGCACCGGCGGAGGGCTCGGCGACCGCCGCGGCGAGCGCCTCACCCTCGCGCCGCGCGGTCGCGGGCGCCAGGCCCGCACCGACGGCGACGGCCTCGAGGGCCGCGAGGGCGGCGGCGAGGCTCTGCGCACTGGTGGTCACGTCGTGCTCCGGGGGGTGGGGCGGGTCATGTGGGGCTCCCGAGCTGGAGGTCGCTGCCGCCGTCGGTGGAGTGGCCGAACTTGGCCTCGAGGAACATGCCGTGCGCGAGCAGGGCCTGCGCGTCGGCGCGGATCGCGGCGTCGAGGATCTTGTCCATCGTCGAGGCGAGCAGCTCGAGCTGCTCGATGAGCACCATCAACGAGGTCTTGTAGCCGTCGATGGGTCGGGTGTCGGCCCACTCGCGAGGCAGGCGCAGGTAGCCGCCCACCGCCTCGGGGAGGTAGGTCGTGGCCGTGGCGACCACCGAGTAGCCCTCCATGCTGCCGAGCCCGAGGTTGCGCAGGCGGGGCAGGGTGTCGTTGATCGACCGTGCGATCCGCACCACTCGTGCCGTCACGACCGGCGGCGCGTTGGCCTCGGTGAGCATCGCGTTGACCCGGTTGAGGGCAGCCAGGACGTCCTGCTCGGTCGGCGGCGCAGGCGCCGTCGTCGCGGTGTCGTCCTCCCGACGTCGACGACCCCACCACTGCCTCAGCCCCACGTCAGCACGTCAGCACGTCAGGAGTCGCACGTCAGCCATTGGTCAGCCATCGCCCGACTCAGCCGAGCGACTGGGCGGAGAGGTCGAGGGTGCCGGCCGCGTTGCGGGCGTCGTGCTGCTGGACCCGGGCGAGGTAGGACTGGGACTTCTCGACCTCGTGCTCGAGCACCCCGATGGTGGCCGACATGCTGTCGAGCGCCTTGAGCTTGAACTCGTCGATGGAGTCCATCGTGGCGTAGATGTTGGCGAAGGCCGCCTGCAGCTGCTCGATGCCGATCGTGGACGACGCCGCCTGCTCCTGGATGGCGGCCGAGTTGTCGCGCAGCATCTCCGAGGTGCGCTGGATCATCCCGGACGTCGTGGTGTTGAGCGCCGAGATCTGGTCGAGCACGAGCTTCTGGTTGCCGAGTGCCTGCGCCACGATGACGGCCGTGCGCAGCGCCGAGACCGTCGTCGTCGAGGCACGGTCGACGCCCTTGATGAGCTCGATGTTGTTCTTGATGATGATGTCGATGGCCAGGTAGCTCTGGATCGACACCGCGAGCTGGGTGAGCAGGTCCTGGTGCTTCTGGCGCACGTAGAAGAGCACGTCCTGGCTGAGGGTGCGCGCGGTCTCGGGGTCGCTCAGCTCGAGCTCGGCGATGCGGGCGGCCAGCTGGGCGTCGAGTCGCTCGGCGACGTAGATGTACTGGTTGAGCCGGCCCATCACCGCCCACAGGTTGGTCTTCTCGAGGTTGAGCGCGACGTTGTCCTTGGTGAGCTCGTCCTGACCGTTGCGCAGGCTGTGCAGGATGCCGTTGAGCTGGGTCTGGGCCGACTGGTACTTGCGGAAGTAGTCGGTGATCTTGTCGCCGAAGGGCAGGATGTCGAGCCAGCGCTTGGCGCCGGTGGCCTGGCTGGGGTCGAGGTCCTCGACCGTGCGCCGCAGCTCGAGCAGGGTCCGGCCGACGGCCGAGCCCTCGGCCAGACCGCCCTCCTTGAGTGCGGTGACCGGCCGGTCGAGCATTCGGTTGGAGGTCTCGGCGGCCTTGCGGATGTCGGCGTCACCCATGGTGCGGACGTTCTCGGCCTGCGCGGCGAACTCCGGGCTGCCGACCTGCGTGGCGGAGAGCGCGCTCATGAAGCTGTCGACCTTCGCGTCGAGCTCGGGCTGCACCGCGGCAGCGACGGGCGGCGCCATCTTGGGCGCCTGCGTCTCGAGCACCACGGCGGGCGCCTCGGGTGCGGTCAGCGTGACCACCGGGTCGGGCGGAACGAGCGGCATCGGCTCGGCCGCACCTGACGTTGCGTCGGACGGGGTCATCGTTCCTCCACCGGAACTCGGGGTGAGATGAGACACGCTGATCAGCGCAGGAGCGACACTACCCATCGTCGCCGACAGGCGCGACGACGACGCGAGCCCCGCGCGCGTCCTGACGAGGGACGGCGAGGGACGGCGTGGGACGGCGTGGGTCGGCGTGGGTCGGCGTGCGAGGCTGCCCGACGTGACCCACCGTGTGCCCGACCGTGCGACCGACCTGTGACCGACCTGTGACCGGCCGTACGTGGTGGACCGCCGAGCGTCGCCTCACGCTCCTGCTGCTCGCGGTGGCCACGGGCACCAACGTCCCCACGCCCCTGCTCCTTGTCTACCGCGAGCGCCTCGCGCTGACCGATGCCTCGGTAACCGCGATCTTCGGCGTCTACGCCCTCGGCCTCATGCTCGCGCTGGCCTTCGCCGGCCGAGCCGCCGACCGCCTCGGACGACGCCGCGTCGTGCTGCCGGCCGCCGTCCTCGCTGCCGGGGCCTCGCTGCTCTTCGTGTTCGCCGCGCAGAGCGAGCCGCTGCTCTACCTCGTCCGCTTCGCCCAGGGCGCGGCGTCCGGGACGGTCTTCAGCGTCGGCAGCGCCTGGCTGGTCGAGACCGCGACCCGGCGCGGCAACCCGGCGGGCCCCCGCCTGGCGGCGGTCGCGATGACCGCCGGCTTCGCGGTCGGACCGGCCTACGCGGGACTGATCGGCGAGTGGGGCCCGCTCCCCCTGGTGCTGCCCTACCTCCTGCACCTCGTGGTCCTGGCCGGCGCGCTCGTGGCGTCCTGGACGGTGGCAGAGTCGCTGGTGCGCGCCCCGGCGATGCCCGGCACGGCGCCGTCCTCGGCCTTCCGACCAGGGGCCCGACGAACCGCTCTGCTGGTGGTGGCTCCCCTCGCGGTCTGCGTCTACGCCTTCCCGGCCAGCACCATCGCGGCGGTGCCGGTGCTGGTGGGCTTCCCCTTCGCCCCGGTCGCCCTGACGGGGCTGATGGCCGGCCTCGCCCTCGGCGTCGGTGCGCTCGCCGCCCCGCTGCAGGGACGGCTCGGCCCCCGCACGGCGCCGGTCGCCGCGGCGTGCGGCGTCGTCGGGTTCGGCGCCACCGCGCTCGCGGCCGCCGTCCCTGCCGTGCTGTTCCTCGCCATCCCCGCCTCGGCCGTGCTCGGCGCGGGCGGTGGACTCGCGCTGGCGAGCGGGATGTCGAGGCTGCCGGCGCTGGCCCACGACGGACGGCTGGGCACCGTCTCGGCGGCCTTCTACGCGACCGCCTACATCGGGTTCGGCTTCCCGCTGATGATCACCGCGCTCGCCGGCCAGGTGCCGGTGGCGGCGGTGCTCGGCGTCCTCGCCGCCCTCTGCGTGGTGCTCACGGCCCAGCAGGCCCGCGCGCGTCTATGACGACGACTCGACCGGGGTCCTCGGGCGGAGGTCGACGACGAACCGAGGCATGAGCGCCTGGGCGATCGGTCCGATCGCGAGCGCGAAGACGATCGTGCCGAGGCCGACCACCCCGCCCAGCACGAGACCGATCAGCACCACGGCGACCTCGAGGGCGGTGCGGACCAGCCGGATCGAGGCGCCGGTACGACGGTGCAGCCCGGTCATCAGTCCGTCCCGGGGGCCGCGCCCCAGCTGGGCACCGATGTAGAGAGCGGTGGCGGCGCCGCACAGGGCGACTCCCCCGAGCATCAGGGCCACCTCGGCCCACAGGGCGTCGGGCCGCTCCAGGACCGCCAGGGTGGCGTCGGCGGCGAGGCCGACCACGAGGGCGTTGGCGATGGTGGCCACGCCGGGCACCTCGTGGAGCGGGATCCACAGCAGGAGCACGACGAAGCTCATCAGCACGACCGCCTGGCCGAGGGTGATCGGCACGTGCTGGATCAGCCCTGAGTGCAGCACGTCCCAGGGGGCGAGGCCGAGGCCACCGCGCACCATCATGGCGAGCGAGGCGCCGTAGAGGACCAGACCGATGCTGAGCTGCACCAGCCGCCGTCCGAGCCGCCCGGCGCGCAGCTGGGCGACCGGTCCGAGGTCGATCAGGGTGGGTGCGTCCCGGGTGGTGGCCGGGGTGGCGGTCTCGCTCATGGAGCCAGTGACTCATGCCCGGCGGCCGCGTTCTGCATCGGTGGATCAGACCAGGTCGACGGCGCGCACCGAGTGGGCGGTCATGGCCGACTCGATGTCGGCGAGCACCTCCGGCGCGATACCCGTGTCGACCGACAGCGCCACCAGGGCCTCACCGCCCTTGGCGTTGCGCGCGACCTGCATGCCGGCGATGTTCACGCCGGCGTCGCCCAGGATCCGTCCGACCGTGCCGACCATGCCGGGCCGGTCGGCGTAGGTGAAGAAGGCCAGGTGCTCGGTGGGTTCGAGGTCGATGTCGTAGCCGTTGACCTCGACGAGCCGCTCCCGCTGGTTGATGCCGACCAGCGTGCCCGAGACCGACACCTGCGAGCCGTCGGGGAGGGTGCCGCGCAGGGTGATCAGGTTGCGGTGGTCGGGGCTCTCCTGCTCCGAGACCAGCCGCACCGACGTCCCGCGCTCGGCGGCGAGGAGCGGGGCGTTGACGTAGGAGACGGGGTCCTCGACGACGTCGGTGAAGACGCCCTTGAGGGCGGCGAGCTCGAGGACCTTGACGTCGAAGGCGGTGATCTCGCCGCGCACCTCGACGTCGATCTGTTGGGCGACCTCGCCGGCGACCCCGGTGAAGATGCGGCCGAGCTTCTCGGTGAGCGGGATCCCGGGGCGTACCTCCTCGGCGATTACGCCGCCCTGCACGTTGACGGCGTCCGGCACGAGCTCGTCGGAGAGCGCGAGGCGCACCGACTTGGCGACGGCGATGCCCGCCTTCTCCTGGGCTTCGGCGGTCGAGGCGCCGAGGTGGGGCGTGGCGACGACGTTGTCGAGGGCCAGGAGCGGGCTGTCGGTGCACGGCTCGTGGGCGAAGACGTCGAGCCCGGCCGCCGCGACCACGCCCGTGGTGAGCGCCTCGTGCAGCGCGGCCTCGTCGACGATGCCGCCCCGCGCGGCGTTGACGAGCACCAGCCCGGGCTTCACGATCGCGAGCTGGTCGGCGCCGATGAGCCCGAGGGTCTCGGGCGTCCTGGGCAGGTGCACCGACATGAAGTCGCACTCGGCGAGCAACGTGTCGAGGTCGACGAGCCGGACGCCGGCCTGCGCGGCACGGCCGGCCTGCACGTAGGGGTCGTAGGCGATGACGTTCATGCCGAAGGCCGCAAGCCGCTGGGCGACCAGCACCCCGATCCGGCCGAGGCCGACGATGCCGACGGTCTTCTCGTAGAGCTCGATGCCGGTGAAGGCCGTCCGGCGCCACTCCCCCGCCCGCAGCGCTGCGTGGGCCGGCGAGACGTGCCGGGCGGCGGCGAGCATCAGCGCGACCGCGAGCTCGGCCGCCGAGACGATGTTGGACGTCGGCGCGTTGACGACCATCACGCCCGCCATCGTGGCGGCACGGACGTCGACGTTGTCGAGCCCGACGCCGGCCCGGGCGACCACCCGCAGGCGCCTGCCGCGCGCGAGCGCCTCGGCGTCCACCTGGGTGGCCGAGCGCACGAGCAGGGCGTCGGCGTCGGCGACCGCCTCGAGGAAGGCCGCCCGGTCGGTTCCGTCGCAGTGCCGGATCTCGAAGTCGGGGCCGAGCGCCGCGACGGTGGCCGGACT
>JBFJKO010000211.1:0-6260 GCA_041634935.1 Nocardioides sp. | reverse complement strand
CTTCGCCGCGTTGATGCCGCCCTGCGCCGCGATCGAGTGGGCGCGGCGCGGGGAGTCCTGGTAGCAGAAGGACTTCACGTTGTAGCCGGCCTCGCCGAGAGTCGCCGCGGCGGCGCCACCGGCCAGACCGGTGCCGACGATGATGATGTCGAGCTTGCGACGGTTCGACGGGTTGACCAGGCGGTTGTCCATCTTGCGCTTGGTCCACCGGTCGGCGATCGGGCCGGTCGGGGCGTTGGCGTCGACGAGGGGCTCACCGGGCGTGTAGTAGCCGTGGGCGTCGTCGGAGGTCTGGTGGCTCGCCGAGTTGGTAGGGGTGATGCCGGAGAGATCGAGATTGCTGGCCATGAAGAGCTCCCTACTTCTCGATGATGCCGAGGAGGACGGACAGGGGGACGAGTGAGAAGCCGCCGGCGACGACGACTGCGACGACCCAACCTGCGGCCTTCGCACGGGCGCGCGATGCGGCGGTGTTGGTGAAGCCCAGCGTCTGCATCGCGCTCCACGTTCCATGGTGCAGGTGCAGGCCCAGGGCCACCATCGCCGCAAGGTAGATGATCGTCATCCACCACAGGTCGAAGGTGTCCACCATCAGCGAGTAGGGGTCACCGGCTGCCGAGCCGGTCTCGCCGGTCGCGGGGTTGATCTTGGCGATGGTGAAGTTGAGCAGGTGCCAGACGAGGAAGACGAGGATCGTCACGCCGCCCCAGCGCATGGTGCGCGAGGAGATCGACGAGACGACGTTCTTCTTGACGGCGTACTTGACCGTGCGCGCCGAGTGCGCGCGACGGGTCAGGGCGATCGCGGCGCCGACGTGGACGACCAGGGCGACGATGAGGCCGACCCGGATGATCCACAGCAGGCCGGACTCCGGCAGCAGCGGGTAGCCGATCTCGCGCAGGTACTCGGCGTACCCGTTGAACGACTCTTGGCCGCTGAAGGCCTTGAGGTTGCCGAACATGTGGCCGAGCACGAACCCGATGAAGGCGAGACCACTCGCCGCCATCAGGATCTTGAGGGCGATGGTGGAGCGCGTTCCCCGCGTCCCCTTCACCAATGTCTGCCCGGCCTTGGGTCCTGGAGTGCCTGTTGTCGATGCCACAGACGCAGACTCTACGACTCACGAAGGGGTGTGTGTGACCTCCCCCATGTGAGATGCGTCCGGTTAGGAGACCCTAAGCGCGACCACGGCGGCGTACGTCGCGGCCAGTTCATCGACCGCGGCGGTCCAGCTGCGGGTGCCGGCGAGCTCGCGGGCACGCTCACCCATCAGGCGGCGGCGGGGGTCCGCTGCCAGGAAGGCGACGGCCCGGCGCAGGTCGCGGGGATCGCCGGGCTCGTGGAGGAGTCCGGTCTCGAGGTGGCGCACCACGTCGACCGCGCCACCCGAGCGTGGCGCCACGACCGGCACCCCGCTCGCCGCTGCCTCGCGCAACGCGTGCGAGCAGGTCTCGTGCTCACCGGGGTGCACGAGGAGGTCGAACGTGGGCATCGCGATCGCGAGGTCGCCGGTGGGCAGGGCCCCGGTGACCTTGGCGGAGGGGAGCCGCGCCTCGAGCCACTCGCGCTGCGGGCCTCCGCCGATGACCACCGGGCGGACGCCGGGCACGGCGGCGAGCTCGGCGAGGCGTCGTACGCCGTGGCGCTTGTGGAGGCTGCCGACGTAGCCGACGACGACCTGGGCGCCTTGGGCCGAGCGGGCCCGGGACCAGGAGTCGTGCAGCCAGGCGTCGCGCAGGCCAGGGGTGAAGGCAGCGGTGTCGACGCCCGGACGCCACAGGTGGGCGTCGACGCCGAACTCCGCCATCCGGTCGACCATCCAGGTCGACGTCACCAGAACGGCGTCGGTGCGGTCGGCGACCTTGGCCCGCCAGTAGTCGGCGGCGAGGTCGAGCACCGGGGACTGCTCGACGACCAGGGACGGGATGCCGGCGCGGTCGGTGTGCTTGAGCGCCTTGCGCCCCAGGGTGCCGGGCGACGTCACGTGCACCAGGTCGGGCCTGAAGGAGTCGATGGCGTGGCGCACCTGGGCGCCGGTCGGCTCCAACGGTCGGATCCGCACCACCTGCGAGGTCCGGTACGTCGCCAGTCCGGGACCCGGCGTGATGATCCGGATGGTGTGGCCGAGGTCGACCAGCCGGTCGGCCACGGCCTTGAGGGTGGTCGTCGTGCCGTCGACGGCGGGGTAGAAGGTCTCGGTCACCAGGGCGATCCTCATGGACCGGAGCGTGACCCGCGCCGGCCACGCGGGCGGGAAGGGCACGTGTCGCGCGGGTGAACTCCTGGCTCACGGCAGCGGCGCCGGGTCAAGTCGAGGCACGGTGTGTCTTCCCGCGGGGGCCCGTACGTGTGAGGCTGGGCGGATCTGGGGGAGGAGGACCGCTGTGCAGCAGTCTGTGGGGGACGAGCAGCTCAAGCAGCTGGAGCAGCTCAGGCAGCTCGCCGCAGAGCACGCGCCGATCCCGGAGGCCCTGATCGGACCCGACGGCGTGGTGCTGAGCGTCAACCGCGCGCTGTGCCACCTGCTGCGCAGCGACGTCTCGCAGCTGGTCGGCTCCCACTACGTCGAGTTCACCCATCCCGACGACCGTGCGCGGCACGAACGGCTCTTCCAGGAGGCCGTCGCCGGGATCCGTGACGGCTACCGACTGACCAAGCGCTGCCGGCGCGTGGACGGCTCGCACTTCCAGGGCGACCTCTCGGTCAACGTGCTGCGCGACGAGACCGGTCGGGTCCAGTGCCTCGTCGGCCAGCTGGTCGACGTGACGGCGCAGCGGGTCCACGAGCAGCAGCTGCGGGAGGCACTCGAGTCCATCACCCGGCAGCGCGAGCTCACCCAGGGCATCCTCGACACCGTCGACGTGGGGTTGCTCCTCATCGACCGGGACGGTCACTACGAGGCCTACAACCGCCGCCACCGCCACTTCCTCGACCTGTCCTACCCCGAGGGTCACCACGGGAGGGCCGGGCAGCCCGGTCACATCTACTACGACGACGGGGTCACGGCACTGACCTCCGAGGAGATGCCGTCGACCCGAGCGGCGAGGGGTGAGGAGTTCGACGACCTGAGGATCTGGATCGGCGAGGACCCGGCCGAGCGCCGGGCGATCTCGGTGTCAGCCCGCGCGCTCTTCGACCCCTCCGGGGAGTTCGTCGGCTCCGGGCTGGCCTACAGCGACGTCACCGAGCTCATGCGGTCGATCCAGATGCGCGACGACTTCCTGGCCTCGGTCTCCCACGAGCTGCGCACGCCACTCGCCTCGGTCGTCGGCTACCTCGAGCTGCTCGGGGAGAGCGTCGACGTGGGGGAGGAGGCCCGCCACCAGATCGAGGTCCTCCAGCGCAACGCCGCGCGGCTGCGTGACCTGGTCTCGGACCTGCTGGAGTCGGCGGAGCAGCGCACCGGCCCCGTCGTGCTCGCAGCGACGGCCGCCGACGTCAGCCGGATCGTCGAGGAGGCGCTCGAGGCCGCCGTCCCGGCCGGCTGGGAGGCCGGTGTCGAGCTGAGGGGCGAGATCGAGCCGGGTGTGCGGGGGGTCGTGGACGCCGGCCGCGTGCGCCAGGTGATCGACAACCTCGTCTCCAACGGCATCAAGTACTCCGACCGCGGTGACCACGTGCTGCTGACCCTGCGCGGCGCGGACGGCGCCGCCGTGATCGAGGTGAGTGACACCGGCATCGGCATGAGCGAGGACGACCTCGAGCGGCTGTTCACCCCGTTCTACCGCTCGGCCCAGGCCCGCGCGCGGCTGAGCCCGGGGGTCGGTCTCGGGCTGGGGATCTGCCAGGCGATCGTGGCGGCCCACGGCGGACGGATCGAGGTCCGGAGCACGCTGGGCGAGGGCACCGTCTTCACCGCCACGCTTCCCCTGGGCTGAGGACCGCCCGGTCGTCGGCACCGGTTTGTTTCATAAACGTCACACTCTGTGGTCGCCGCCTCACGGTGCTTCTAGGGTGCAGGAATGACTTCACAGGAGAGCGGCACCGGGACCCCCGTGGAGGGCGGTCTCGACGAGCCGACGGGGCTCGAGCCCGAGCAGGGGGCGCTGGACCTGGCCCAGCCGGGCGACCAGCACACGCAGGCCGACTGGGAGAAGGCGACCGCGGCGGTGCTGCGCAAGGCGCGCCGGATGACCGACGAGGACCCCGACGACCTGGTCTGGGACAAGCTCACCCGCACCACGCTCGACGGGATCGCGGTGACGCCTCTCGGCACCCCCGACCTGCTCGACGACCTCGACGTCACCGTGCGGCCCACACGCTCCGGCGCCTGGGACAACCGCGCCCACCTCGGGAGCGGCCCGGCGAAGGCCGGCAACGAGGAGGCGCTCGTCGACCTCAACGGCGGGGTCACCAGCCTCTGGCTGGGGGTCGGGCCCGACACCGACTTCGAGACCCTCCTCGACGGCGTCTACCTCGACCTCGCTCCCGTCGTCCTCGAGGCGACCACCGACCCCGTCGCCACCGCGCAGGCCTTCGTGTCGTTCGCCGGCGACCTCGAGCTCCACCCGGGCACCAACCTCGGTGTCCCGGTCGACCAGGCGACGCCCGAGCTGGCCGCTCTCGCCCGGGACCGCGGCATCCTCGCGTTCGTCGTCGACGGCACCCGCGTGCACGACCGCGGGGCCTCCGACGCCCAGGAGCTGGGCTGGTCGATGACCGCGGCCGCCGACTACCTGCGCTCGCTGACCGAGGCCGGCGTCGGCCTCGAGGACGCCGCCGGGCTGGTCGAGTTCCGCTACGCGGTCACCGACGAGCAGTTCCCCAGCATCGCCAAGCTCCGCGCGGCCCGACAGCTGTGGGCCCGGGTGCTCGAGCTGAGCGGGGCCACCACCCCCGTCGAGCAGAAGCAGCACGCAGTCACCAGCAGGCCGATGATGAGCCGCTACGACCCCTACGTGAACATGCTGCGCACCACGGTCGCGGCGTTCGCGGCCGGTGTCGGCGGCGCCGACGCCGTCACGGTGCTGCCCTTCGACGCCCCGCTGGGTCGTCCCGAGACGCTGGGTCGACGCATCGCCCGCAACACCTCGGCCCTGCTCGTCTCGGAGTCGCACCTCGCGCGCGTGGCCGACCCCGCCGGTGGCTCGTACGCCGTCGAGAAGCTCACCGCCGACCTCGCCGCCGCCGGCTGGACGGTGCTGGGTGAGCTCGAGTCCGGCGCCGACCTCGACGCCGCCATCGCGGAGGTCGTCGCGGTGCGGGACCAGCAGGTCGCCACCCGCAAGCGTCCGCTGACCGGGCTCACCGAGTTCCCGAACCTCGCCGAGGAGCTGCCCGAGCGCACGCCCGACGGCGCCTTCGACGGCGTCCGCCCCTACGGTGCCGCCTTCGAGGCACTGCGCGACTCCGCCCCGGAGCGCCACGTCTTCCTGGCCACGATGGGCACCGTCGCCTCCCACACCGCGCGGGCGACCTTCGCCAGCAACCTCTTCGCGGCCGGTGGCGTGGCGGTCGACGTCGCGGGCGCGACCGACGGCGTCGAGGCGCTGACCTCGGCGTACGACGGCCAGCCGGTCGTCTGCCTCGCCGGCGCCGACACGACGTACGCCGAGTGGGGCGAGGCCGCTGCGGCCGCGCTGCGCGAGGCCGGGGCCACCCGCGTGATCGTGGCCGGCAAGCCCACCGACTACACCGACGACGCCTGCGCGATGGGCGTCGACGCCCTGGCGTTCCTGACCCGCACGAGAGAGGCACTGAGCCGATGAGTGTTCCGAAGAGCTTCGCTGGGCTGCCGCTGCACGGGGCTTCGTCAGGCTCAGCCTCCGGGGCTTCGTCAGGCTCAGCCTCCGGGGTGCCGTCAGGCTCAGCCTCCGGGGCATCGTCGGGCTCAGCCTCCGGGGCCTGGACGTCGCCCGAGGGCATCGACGTCCTGCCCGTCTACGGGCCCGAGCACCTCGAGGGCCTCGACGCCCTTGACACGTGGCCCGGCCTGAGCCCGTTCCTGCGCGGGCCCTACCCGACGATGTACACCACCCAGCCGTGGACGGTGCGCCAGTACGCCGGGTTCTCGACGGCCGAGGAGTCGAACGCCTTCTACCGGCGCAACCTCGCCGCGGGCCAGAAGGGCCTCTCGGTGGCCTTCGACCTCGCCACCCACCGCGGCTACGACTCCGACCACCCGCGCGTGCGCGGCGACGTCGGCATGGCCGGCGTGGCCATCGACTCGATCTACGATGCGCGGACCCTCTTCGACGGCATCCCGCTCGACGAGATGTCGGTGTCGATGACCATGAACGGCGCCGTCCTGCCGGTGCTGG
>JBFJKO010000210.1:0-6310 GCA_041634935.1 Nocardioides sp. | reverse complement strand
GGTCAGGTCGTTGGCCTCGGCGGTCGCCCGCGTGACGACGTAGGCGTCCTTGTCCTCGGCCTCGGCCGACTCCAGGACCACGAGACCGTCGGCGGCGACGGCGTCGGTCAGGGCGCCGTCGACCTCCTCGGTCGTGCGCTCGGTGTACTCGGTGTCGTAGTAGGCCAGCAGGTTGCCGTTGTACTCCGGGATCAGGTTGATCGAGCCGTCCTGGAGGGCCGGGATCGTCTGCTGGCGAGGGCCGATGTTGAAGCGCTCGGTCACCGAGAAGCCGGCGTCCTCGAGGGCCTGGGAGTAGATCTCGCCGAGGATCTCGCTCTCGGGGAAGGCGAACGAGCCGATGGTGACCTCGCCACCGGCGGAGGAGCCGGAGTCGCCCGACTCGGGAGCGGTGGGGTCCTCCGAGGCGCAGGCGGCGAGGGACGCGGTCAGGCCGACAGCGGCGACGGCGGTGCCGATGCGGCGGTACAGGTGGGTGCTGGGCATGGTGATGGTCCTTTTCTTCTCACACGCTCTGACGCGCGCGCGGCCGTGGTGACCGACTGGTGCGACGACGTGTCGCGGGGCGTTGCTCGGTGACTCCCGGACGGGCCGTGAGTCGCTGGGCGACGGCGAAGAGGCCGTCGACCAGAAGTGCGAGGGCGGTGACCAGGAGGGCACCGCCGAGGATGCGGTCGTAGTCGTTGAGGCCGATGCCGCTGGTGATGATGCGTCCGAGCCCGCCCAGACCGGCGTACGACGCGATGGTCACCGTCGCGATCACCTGGAGGGTCCCGGCGCGCAGGCCGCCGATGATGAGCGGCAGCGAGAGCGGTATCTCGACCTTGAGCAGGAGCTGCCACTCCGTCATCCCGTTGGCGCGGGCGGCGTCGATGGTCTGACGGTCCACCGACTCGAGCCCGGCGTACGCGCCGGCGAGCATCGAGGGGATGGCGAGGACGACGAACGAGATCGTCGCGCCGACGATCGGAGCGGTGTCGAAGGAGAGCCAGTAGCCGAACACCATCAGCAGGAAGTAGAGCAGCCCGAGCGTCGGCAGGGCCCGCATCGCACCGGTGAAGGCGATCACGAACTGACGACCGCGGCCGGTGTGCCCGATGTAGAAACCGAGGGGAAGCGCGATCAGGGCGGCGATGACCACGGAGACCGCGGTGTAGCGCAGGTGCTCCCACAGCCGGTCCTGGATCGGCAGCGGACTCAGGCTGCCGGGCTCCCAGTTGCCGGGGTCGGTGAGCCAGCGCAGGGCGCTGAGGAGGAGCTCCATCAGGCACCGCCCCCGCTAGGGCTGCCGGCACCCCGCGCGACGGTGTTCCAGCCCGGGTTGGTCAGCGTCCGCTCGGAGTCGTCGGAGTCGTCGGAGGCCCCGCTGGTGGAGCGCCGCGACGCCCGCGGGTCCTTGCGGTTCCACGGCATCAGCAGCCGACCGATCAGCACGATGATCACGTCGAAGACCAGGGCGAGCAGGAGGCTGATGAGGATGCCGACCACGACCTCCTCGAGGATGCCGCGCTGCTTGCCGTTGGCGAAGAGGAAGCCGAGGTTGCGCGAGCCGATGATGACGCCGACCGAGACGAGCGCGATCGTGCTGACCGAGACCACCCGGATCCCGGCCAGGAGCACGGGGCCCGCGAGGGGGAGCTCGACACGCAGGAAGCGAGCAGCCGGGGAGAAGCCCACGGCCACCGAGGCATCCAGCGTGGTGGCGTCGACCGAGGCGAGGGCGTCGGCGGCCGACCGGGTCATGATGGCGACGCCGTAGATCGTCAGGGCCACGACGAGGTTGGTGGCGTCGAGGACGCGGGTGCCGAGGACGAGCGGCAGGATCACGAAGAGCGGGAGCGAGGGGATCGTGTAGAGCAGGCTGCCGGTGGTGATCACGATCGAGCGCAGGAGCGGCGTGAGGTTGGCGAGCCAGCCCAGGGGCAGGGCGAGGAAGAAGCTCAGCACGATCGGGAGGACCGCGATCTTGACGTGGGTCCACGTCACGTCACGGATCAGGTCGAGGTTGGCGAGGGTCCAGTCCATGACCCGCCCTCACTCCCCGTGGAGGACGCCGATGGGGCGCCCGTCGTCGTCGACGACCAGCTCGGTGCCGTCGGCCTCGCGTCGTACCCGGAGACGACGCTTGCCCTTGTCGGCGCCGATGAACGAGGCGACGAAGTCGTCGGCAGGGTCGGCCAGGATCTCGGCGGGGGTGCCGGCCTGGGCGATCTCACCGCCCTTCTTCAGGATCACCACCTGGTCGGCGAGCAGGAACGCCTCGTCGACGTCGTGGGTCACGAAGACGACGGTCTTGCCGAGGTCGGCCTGCAGCCGGTTGAGCTCGTTCTGGAGGTCGGCCCGCACGATCGGGTCGACGGCCCCGAACGGCTCGTCCATCAGCAGGATGTTGGGGTCGCTCGCGAGCGCTCGGGCGACGCCGACCCGCTGCTGCTGGCCGCCCGAGAGCTGGCGTGGGTAGCGCTTGGCGAGCGACCGGTCGAGCCCGACCGTGTCGAGGAGGTCGAGGGCGTTCTTCCGGGCCACCGACTTCGGGACACCGTTGAGGACCGGCACGGTGGCGACGTTGTCGACCACCTTGCGGTGGGGGAGGAGCCCCGAGGCCTGGAGCACGTAGCCGATGCTGCGGCGCAGCTTGACCTTGTCCTGCCCGGTGATGTCCTCGCCGTCGATGGTGATGCGCCCCGAGGTCGGGTCGATCATCCGGTTGATCATGCGCAGCAGCGTGGTCTTGCCGCAGCCCGACGAGCCGACGAAGACCGTCGTCTTGCGGGAGGGGAGAGTGAGGCTGAAGTCCTTGACGGCCGTCGTGCCGTCCGGGAACTGCTTGGTCACCGACTCGAACTCGATCATCTGTGGTGGCTCGATTCGCGCTGGGAGAATGGGTCAAGCCCAGCAACCCTAACCACCACGGAGGGGTGGAGACCGCGTCCGCCGCGCGGCGAGGCGGCGGTAGGGGGTCAGCGCTCGTGGTCGCGAAGCGCCAGTGCGGCCCGGTCGACGGTGCTCGCGTCGAGGCCCGGGACGTCGATCCGACGACCCGCTGCGTCCTCGACCCGCGGTGCCCGGGTGCCCGGGGGCAGGTCGCGCAGGAACCGCATCACGTGCGCGGCGTCCTCGCGCCTGCCCTGCTCGACCAGCCATCCGGTGAGCCGGTGCATCGGCGGCAGGCCGGAGTGGGTGAGGGAGCGCGAGCCGAAGAACTCCCGCACGCCGGACTCCAGCACGCCGTACCACTCGTCGTCGGCGTCGGGGATGAGCACGAAGTACTGGTGGAGGTCGCCGGCGAGCACCCGGTCGTGGAAGATCCTCGAGACCTTCGGGGAGCCGTACCGGCTCACCGACTGCCACGAGGTGCGCTTGGTCGCCCACCGGTCACGGAGGTCGGTGAGCGACGCCCGCTGCTGGGTGATCGACGAACCGTCGGTCCGGATCCGCCAGTGGTAGACGATCTCGGGCACGACGGCGACCAGGCGGGCCTGGAGGTAGGCGTCGGTCAGCGTCGGCTGGTCCTCGTAGCGCGTGCCCTCGGGCCAGCTGAGGCCCACCCGGTCCCAGAACTCACGTCGGTAGAGCTTGTTCCACGCGAAGACGTCGCCGAGCAGCTCGGGCATCTCGTCGATCACCGCCGAGCGTCGCGTCGCGTGCAGCCGCTTCATCCAGGGCGGTTGCACGAAGCGTCCGGCCTCGTCGGGGGCGTCGGGGTGCCACCGCACGATGGAGCCGGTGCTCAGGTCGGCACCGACGCGCTGGACCGGGCGCAGCAGCGTGGCGTAGGCGTCGGGGGGCACGACGTCGTCGGAGTCGACGAAGGCGAGCAGCTCACCGGTGGCGTGCCGGAGCCCCTCGTTGCGGGCCGCGCCGAGACCGTGGTTGTCGGTGTGGACGACGCGCACGCGCGCGTCGCGGGCGGCGTACGCGTCGGCGATCGCGCCGGAGGAGTCGGTCGAGCCGTCGTCGACCACGACCACCTCGAGCGCGGTGTGGGTCTGCGCCAGCACGCTGTCGAGGCAGGCGGGCAGGTAGTCCTCGACGTCGAACGCCGGGACGACGACGCTGATCACCGGGCCGGCCGCCGGGCCGCGTCGTCGCCATCGCATGCGCTCAGGCTAGTGAACCGCCGCACGAGCGCGCTGCGGCACGCGCACCCGGGCACGACGCGCAGGCGGGCGATAGCATCGCGCCTCGTGAGCGCCCCTGTCCCGCCGACCAGCCCCGTCGAGCCCGCCGCCGACCCCGCCGGGTCCGGTGACCGTGCGCGCAAGGTGCTCTTCGTCGCGGGCGCCGGACGCAGCGGCACCAGCACGATGGCCGGGCTGATGCAGATCCTCGGCCTGCACGTGCCGCGTCCCGAGGTCCCCGCCGACGCCAGCAACCCCAAGGGCTTCAGCGAGCCGCAGTGGGTCGTCGACCACCACGACCGCCTGCTGCGCGAGGCCAACGTCCAGGTCTCCGACTCGCGCCCCGAGGCATGGTTCGACACCGGTCGCGTCAGCACCCGCGAGCCCGAGCGCACCGCGACCGCCGAGTGGCTCGCGAGCCACTTCGAGGTCAACCACGAGCTGGTCGTCAAGGACCCCCGTCTGAGCTGGTTCCTGGCGCTGTGGCGGGTGGCGGCGATCCGCACCCAGGCGACGCCGGTCTTCGCGACGATGTTGCGGCCGCCGGCCGAGGTGGTCGGGAGCAAGCAGACCTACTACGCCAACACGCTCGGCTCCGCGCACCTGACGGCGTCGTGGCTCAACATGCTGCTGCACACCGAGCGCGGCACCCGCGAGTCCGCGGTCGACGGCGGGCGGGTGTTCGTGCGCTACGCCGACCTGCTCGACGACTGGACCCGCACGACCATGCACGTCGGGGAGACCCTCGGGCTGCAGCACGTGCTGCACGCCGACTCGGAGCGGATCCGTGAGGGGCACCGTTTCGTCGACCCGTCACTGCGCCGGATGGGTCAGTCGCTCGAAGACCTCGCCCTCCCGCCGCGGCTCCACGAGCTCACCGCCGAGACGTGGAGCGCCCTCAACCGGCTCGCGGACCCCGACGGTGACACCCCTGCCGAGCACGCGACCCTCGACGAGCTGCGGGCTGCCTACACCGACCTCTACGCCGAGGCCGAGGCGATCTCGCGGTCCTCGGTGGTGGCAGCCGAGGCGCGCTCACGACGGTCCGCGCAGCGGCCCGGGCCCAGGGTCGCCGGGCAGACCGCACCCGCCGAGCGCTCGGCCGACAAGATCCCGCACGGCCTGCGGGCGGCGGTCCCGGCGCCGGTGCGCCGCGGGTTGCGTCGGCTGGCGGGGCGCGAGCGGTCGGCATGACGGCGGGCGCCCCCACCGACCCCCGGGTCGGACTCACCAACCGGGAGGGCCACCGCGACTTCGACATCGTCTGGCCGTGGACCCGCCCCGGCGGGCTGCGTCCGGGCAGCACCGCGGTGCTGCGGGTCAAGAACGAGGCGCTGTCGCTGCCGTGGGTGCTGCCGCCGCTGCTGCGGTCGATGGACGAGGTGCTCGTCGTCGACAACGGCTCGACCGACGGCACCGCCGAGGTGGCGCGTGCGGTCGCCGACGAGCTCGGCGGTGAGGCCGGCGCACGCCTGCGCCAGGCGTCGTACCCCTTCGACGTCGCGCGCGCCGGCGCCGAGCACCTGGCCGTGCACGAGCGGTCGGTGC
Source organism: Nocardioides sp. (assembly GCA_041634935.1). Lineage (GTDB taxonomy): Bacteria > Actinomycetota > Actinomycetes > Propionibacteriales > Nocardioidaceae > Nocardioides. Next base: position 641 of record JBFJKO010000210.1, on the reverse strand, counting down.
ACTCGCTGGCCTACTTCTACAACTGGTGCTTCGCGCAGGTCGGCACCCGCTACTCGTTCAAGTGGGACGGCGACATGGTGCTGACCCGTGAGGGGGAGTCGTCCCTGGGCGACCTCGCCTGGCAGGTCGGCGACGTGCAGGCCGTGATCCGGCTGCCGCGCCACGCGCTCTACCTCGACAGCACCGACCCCCGGCGCGGCTGGCTCGACCTCGGGCTGCGCAATGTGGAGGAGTGGGGCTTCCCGATGGGGCCGGACTTCGTCTTCACCAAGGCCTACGAGTGGGAGGTGCGCACGACGCCGAAGCACGTGCGCACGATCGGGCTGCCGTTCGGGCTGTGCGTGGAGCTGAAGTACCTCGACGGCGACGAGTTCGCCCACTGGACCGATCCGGCGTCGTTCGCGACGAGCGCCCGCAACAAGCGCAAGCGCCGGGAGTGGGAGGTCTTCACCGCCCTGCAGCAGGATCGCGACGCGCCGATCACCGGTGTCCAGGCCATCGAGGCCCCGCCCGGCGTCCACGTCGTCGACCACGTCACCCGTACCTGGCTCCCGCAGGCCCCCCGCCCCCTCGCCGTCGGCACCGTCGTCACCTCCAACGACCGCGTCCCCCACTGATTCCCTCGCCGAGTCGGCGCGTAG
>JBFJKO010000209.1:0-6315 GCA_041634935.1 Nocardioides sp. | reverse complement strand
TGGTCACCAGCGGGTGGTTGAGCTCCGCCAGGATCGCGCGGCCCTTCTCGACGTTGTTGCCGTCGAGGCGGACGACGAGCGGCTTGGTGGCCGTGTCACCGAGGATCTCCAGGGCGCCCTTGATGCCGTTGGCGACCTCGTCACAGGCGGTGATGCCGCCGAAGACGTTGACGAACACGCTCTTGACCTGCTCGTCGTTGAGGATCACGTCGAGGCCGTCAGCCATGACCTGCGCGTTGGCGCCGCCACCGATGTCCAGGAAGTTGGCGGGCTTGACGCCGCCGTGCGCCTCGCCGGCGTAGGCGACGACGTCGAGGGTCGACATGACCAGACCCGCGCCGTTGCCGATGATGCCGACCTGGCCGTCGAGCTTGACGTAGTTGAGGCCCTTGGCCTTCGCCTTCGCCTCGAGCGGGTCGGCGGCGTCCTTGTCCTCGAACGCGGCGTGGTCCTCGTGGCGGAACTCGGCGTTCTCGTCGAGCGAGACCTTGCCGTCGAGCGCCTCGAGCTTGTCGCCGGCCAGGCGGGCCAGCGGGTTGACCTCGACGAGGGTGGCGTCCTCCTCGATGAAGCACTTCCACAGCGCGAGCACGGTCTGCACGGCCTGCTCGGTCAGCACCTCGGGGAAGCCGGTCTCCGCGACGATCTCGCGGGCCTTGGCCTCGTCGACGCCGGTGCCGGCGTTGATGGCGATCTTCTTGATCGCGTCGGGGTTGGTCTCGGCGACCTCCTCGATCTCGACACCACCCTCGATGCTCGCGATGCAGAGGTACTGGCGGTTGGACCGGTCGAGCAGGAAGGAGAAGTAGTACTCCTCCTCGATCGTCGCGGCCGGGGCGATGAGCACCCGGTGGACGGTCAGGCCCTTGATCTCCATGCCCAGGATCGCGGTGGCGTGCTCCTCGGCCTCGTCCGGGGTCTTGGCCAGCTTGACGCCGCCGGCCTTGCCGCGACCGCCCGCCTTGACCTGGGCCTTCACGACGCAGACACCGAGCTTCTCGGCGGCGGCGCGGGCCTCGGCCGGCGTGGTCGCGACGATGCCGGGCGCGCCCGGAACGTCATGCTTGGCGAAGAGCTCCTTCGCCTGAAACTCCATCAGATCCACTGGTCCACCATGTTCCTTGTTGTCGATCGGCAGCCGGCTGGGCCGCTCCTGCCGCGTGTGTTCGTGGGTTAGTCCGCTGGGCACCTTAGTCCTGTCCCGCTGACGACGAGCCACGAGGTCCACCTCAGCGGTCTGCGGAAGTTGTGAAGATCTCCTGCGGGCTCACGCGAGGTAGGGCAGAATCTGCTACACCCCGGATTTCGAGGACCGTGACCAATCCGTTACTGTCTGTGGTCGTTGCCGGTCGTCCCCGACGACTGTCCACCGCCCCCTCGCCCCCCGACCATCGGAGCCTGCTGACTCATGGGAAACCACCGCGCCGAACGCCCCGTGCGTAACGCAACGTCGTCCTCCCACCAGCGCACCCCGTACGTCGGTCGCCGAGCCGCCGCCACGACCCCGTCGCCCGCGCCGGTGGTCGGCAACCTCGACCTCACCGCCGAGATCCCCGTCGTGCGGCCCGCTGCTGCGGGCGGCAAGCGCAAGGCCGTCAAGCACGCCGGCGCCCGCGGCCCGCTCTTCCGCGGACTGCCCTCGCCGCCGCTCCTGCTCGGTGTCGCCACCCTCGCCATCGCGGTCAGCGGCGTGCTGATCTCCGCGCCCGAGTCCGAGACCCAGCTCGCGGCCTCGTCCAGCGACATCTCGCTGCGCGCCGCCGGCGCGGTCAGCGGTGCCAGCGGCGTCGGCAGCGTGGGCACCCTCCGCGGTCGCGAGCCCAACCGCTCCTCCTCCCGCGAGGCCCTCCAGCAGGCCGCCGGCGAGGAGCTCGCCGAGGCCGCCGAGGCCCAGGTCGAGGTGCGCAACGAGGCCCTGGGCCAGCTGGCCGCCAAGGTCGAGCAGCAGGCCAAGAAGCTCGCCGACAACCGCTGGGTCCAGCCGCTCTCCCCCGTCGTGCTCACCGCTCGCTACGGCCAGTACGGCCTGTGGGCGAGCTACCACACGGGCCTCGATTTCAACGGCAACACCGGTGACTCGATCCGCGCCATCGCGGGCGGCGTCGTCACCTTCGTCGGCTACGACGGCGCCTACGGCAACAAGACGGTCATCACCCTCGATGACGGCACCGAGATCTGGTATGCCCACCAGACCAGCCAGTACGTCTCCGTCGGCGAGCGCGTGGCCGCCTCCGACGTCATCGGCACCGTCGGCTCGACCGGCAACGTCACCGGCTCGCACCTGCACGTCGAGGTCCGCCCCGGCGGCGGCGACCCGGTCGACCCGTACGCGGCCATGGTCGTCAACGGCGCCTCCTTCTGACCCACTCCCCCGGGTCGCCGAGCCGCCGACCGGCGCCCGCAATGGTCGTCGAGTAGCCGACCGACGAGCGCAGCGAGACGTCGGCGTATCGAGACGCACCACGCACGCACCCGCACACCCGCCACCACTCACCGCACGCGCCACCTCACCGCGTCTCGATACACCCGGCCCGCGACTACGTCGCTCAGCCGGGCTACTCGACGACCGGAGCGCCCGGACCGTGCGGGCCGCTCGACGACCACCGCAACCCAATGGTCGTCGAGTAGCCGACCGACGAGCGCAGCGAGACGTCGGCGTATCGAGACGCACCACGCACCCGCGCACCCGCGCACCCACCGCCACCACTCACCGCACACCCCCACCTCACCGCGCCTCGATACACCCGGCCCGCGACTACGTCGCTCAGCCGGGCTACTCGACGACCGGAGGGCCCGGACCGTGCGGGTTGCTCGACGACCGAGGGAGCCCGCCGCGGTCCGTCGCTAAAGCTTCTCCACCGGTGCGTAGCGGAGCAGGAGCCGCTTGACGCCCTCCGAGCCGAAGTCGATCGAGGCCGAGGCCTTGTCGCCCTGGCCCTCGAGCGAGACCACGGTGCCGAGGCCAAAGCTGTCGTGCACCACCCGGTCGCCGGGGTCGAGGCTCGGGACCGGGCGTGACGGCTTGGCCTTGGCGGCGGCGTCGGCCCGCGCCGCGGCGGAGGAGAAGTTGCGTCGTCCGGCGGCGGTCGGTTGGCCGAAGCCCGTGTAGGCAGGCGAGGACGAGGCGAGGTCGGGTCGGCTCCAGCTCGTCTGGGCGGCCTCGGTGCGCTTCCAGTCGATGAGGTCGACCGGCAGCTCGTCGAGGAAGCGGCTGGCCGGGTTGTGCGCCGGGGCACCCCAGGCCGAGCGGACGACGGCGCGCGAGATGTAGAGCCGCTCACGTGCACGGGTGATCCCGACGTAGGCGAGCCGGCGCTCCTCCTCGAGCTCGGGCTGGTCGCCGAGGCTGCGCGAGTGCGGGAAGATCCCGTCCTCGAGGCCGGTGAGGAAGACGGTCGGGAACTCCAGGCCCTTGGCCGTGTGCAGCGTCATCAGGGTGACCATGCCCTGGTCCTCGGGAGCGTCCGGGTCGGGCTCGTCGGGGATCTGGTCGGTGTCGGCCACCAGGGCGACCCGCTCGAGGAAGTCCGCGAGGCCCGGCACGACCTGGCCCGCGTCGACGTCGGCGGGGTCGGCGCTCGGGCCGGCCACGGGGTCCTCGGAGAACTCCCGGGCGACAGCCACGAGCTCACCGAGGTTGTCGACGCGGGTGGCGTCCTGCGGGTCGTCGGAGGCCTCGAGCTCCTCGAGGTAGCCCGACCGTGCCAGCACGGTGTCGAGGACGACGTCGGCGCGCTCGCCGGCGTCGACCATCGACTGCAGCTCCTCGACCAGCGCCACGAAGCCTCGGATGTTGGTGAGGCTGCGCGTGGCCAGGCCGGGTGCCTCCTGGGCGCGACGCAGGGCCTCCCAGAAGGTGATGCGCTCGCGGTTGGCGAGCTCGTTGACGCACTCGACCGCGCGGTCACCGATGCCGCGCTTGGGCACGTTGAGGATCCGGCGCAGGCTCACCTGGTCGTCGGGGTTGACGAGCATCCGCAGGTAGGCGAGCGCGTCGCGCACCTCCTTGCGCTCGTAGAAGCGCACTCCCCCGACGACCTTGTAGGGCATCCCGGTGCGGATGAAGACCTCTTCGAACACGCGCGACTGCGCATTGGTGCGATAGAAGATCGCGACGTCGCCGGCGCGCAGGCCCTCGTCGGTGAGCCGGTCGATCTCCTCGGAGACGAAACGCGCCTCGTCGCGCTCGTCGTCGGCGACGTAGCCGACGATCCGGTCGCCGTCGCCGGCGTCGGACCACAGGCGCTTCTCCTTGCGGCCCTTGTTGTTGCCGATCACGGCGTTGGCCGTCGTCAGGATCGTCTGGGTCGAGCGGTAGTTCTGCTCGAGCAGGATCGAGCCGGCGTTGGGGAAGTCCTGCTCGAAGTCGAGGATGTTGCGGATGTTGGCGCCACGGAAGGCGTAGATGGACTGGTCGGCGTCGCCGACGACCATCAGCTCGGCGGGCTCGACACGCTCGCCGTCGGCCTCCTCCGGGTTGTCGGCACAGAGCTGGTGGATCAGGGCGTACTGCGCGTGGTTGGTGTCCTGGTACTCGTCGACGAGCACGTGCCGGAACCGCCGCCGGTAGGTCTCGCGCACCTCCGGGAACGCCTGGAGGAGGTGGACGGTGCTCATGATCAGGTCGTCGAAGTCGAGCGCGTTGGCCTCGCGCAGGCGGCGCTGGTAGGTCGTGTAGGCCAGCGCGTAGGTCTCGTCGAGGGAGTTCTTGGCGTCCTTGGTGGCGTCCTCGGGGTCGCGCAGCTCGTTTTTCTGGTTGCTGACCCAGTGGAGCACCGGGCCCGGCTGGAAGCGGCGCGGGTCGAGCTCGAGGTCCTTGATGACCAGCGTCATCAGGCGCTTCTGGTCCTGGGCGTCGTAGATGGAGAAGTTGCTCTTGTAGCCGAGCAGGCCGCACTCCTTGCGCAGGATGCGCACGCAGGCGGAGTGGAACGTGCTGACCCACATGATCCGGGCGCGCTTGCCGACGAGCTCCTCGACGCGCTCCTTCATCTCGGCCGCAGCCTTGTTGGTGAAGGTGATCGCGAGGATCGAGCCGGGGTGCGCCTTGCGCTCGGAGATCAGCCAGGCGATGCGGCGGGTGAGGACCCGGGTCTTGCCGGAGCCGGCGCCGGCGACCACGAGGAGGGGCGCTCCGGCGTGCTGGACGGCTGCTTGCTGGGGTTCGTTGAGGCCTTCGAGAAGGCGTGGCTCGGGGGTACTCATGCTGGCGCCCAGCCTACGGGGCGGCAGGGACACCGCCGCTCCATCGCCTGGGCGCGACCGATCAGAACGTGTGGACCGGCGACCAGAGCACTGCGATGCAGACGTTGAGGACGGTCAGACCGAGCAGACCGGCCCACAGCCCCTGCGGGATCGTGGTCTTGCGGGTGTTGGCCATGACCAGCACCAGGAGCACCAGCCCGATCAGCAGCTTGACGCCGATCTTGGCGTGGTTGACCGGGTCGTCGCCGCTCTCGAGGACGCCGACGAGCGCGAGGCCGGCGACGAAGGCGGTGCCCACGCCGTCGCGCATGGCGGCGTTGATCTTCTTCTCCCCCGGTCCGGCCTGGACCAGGAGTCCACCGATCAGGGCCGAGAACCCGAGGATGTGGACGATCAGCAGGATCAGGCGCAGGGTCTCCATGGCCGGAGGCTATCGGGTCGCGAGGACGAGTCGTGTCAGCGCGCCAGGGCCGAGAAGTGCTGGTAGTCCTTGAGCGTCGTGAAGTCCCCGCCCCACGACCACCCGATCCGGGCGAAGGCACGCACCACCGGACCGTCCGCCTCGATCATCCCCGGTCGTACCCGGTCCCGGTCGAGATAGCTGCTGGCTCGCTCGGGCAGGACGACGTCGTCCTTGGCGTAGGGGTTGTGAAACGGGTTGAGGTCGAGAGCGAGCCCGTAGGCGTGGGCCGAGAGCAGGGTCGTCTGACCTCGGGTCGGTCGGCAGATGAAGGCCGCGGTGTTGTTGCCGTCGCCGGTGGCCGGCGCCTCGAGATCCGCCGTGGTGATCAGGCGCATCTCCTCGATCGGGAAGTCGAGCCGGAAGAGCGTGCGGAAGACCGACACGATCCCCGCGGCCTCGGAGGCCGCCACCACGAGCTCGCCGGTGTGGGCGGCGCCGTCGAAGCCCCGGAAGGCGACCTGCACGTAGCGCAGGTCGGCCGGCACCACCGGGCAGCCCTCCTGGTAGGTCTCTCCCATCCGCTCCAGGATCTCGTCGGTGACCGGAGCGATGGTCGACGCGAACCGTCCGTCGGCAGGCGGCTCGAGGACGTCGCGCGTCGGGTAGCGGCGCTCACGCAGCGAGGGCGGCGTCGCGCGGATCTCGCC
>JBFJKO010000208.1:0-6324 GCA_041634935.1 Nocardioides sp. | reverse complement strand
GCACGGTGAAGGTCGAGCCCTCACCGAGCGAGGAGTCGAGGTCGATCGAGCCGCCGTGGGCATCGATGATGCCCGCGACGATCGAGAGCCCGAGCCCGGTGCCGGGGATCGCGCGGGTGTGGGCGTCGTCGGTGCGGTAGAAGCGCTGGAAGACGAGGTCGTGGTCGTCCTTGTGGATGCCGATCCCGCTGTCGCCGACGGTGATCACCGCGCCGAGGGTGTCGTCGACGGAGAGCTTGATGTCGACGGTGCCCCCGTCGTCGGTGAACTTGATGGCGTTGCTGACCAGGTTGACGAAGACCCGGTCGAGCTGGCCGCGGTCGCCCGACACCATGACGGGCGTCTCGGGAGTGCTGAAGGTGATGGTCAGCGGGCGCTGGGCGCACACGGCGCGCGCGAAGTCCTCCGCGACGGTCACGGCCTCGCGCAGGTCATAGGTCTCCCGGTTGGCCAGGATGTCGCGTGACTCGAACCCGCTGAGCATCAGCAGGTCGTTGCAGATCGCGATCAGCCGGTGGCTGTTGCGCGAGATGGTCTCGAGCATGCCGATCTGCTTGGGGTCGGGAGCCACCACGTCTCCGTCGAGGAGCAGCTCGGCGTAGCCGAGGATGCTGGTGACCGGTGTGCGCAGCTCGTGCGACACGGTCGAGACGAACTCGTCCTTCGCCCGGTCGAGGGAGCGCAGCCGCTCGACGGCGGTGCGCTCCTTGTCGAGGGCGGCGACAAGGGTGTCCTGCCCCTCGCGCTGCTCGGTGACGTCGCGACCGACGCACAGGAAGCCGACCCGGTCCTCGACGTCGTCGTCGGTGACGCTCAACGTCATCGAGACGATGAGCTCGTGCCCGTCACGGGTGCGCCAGGCCCAGTCGCGCGTGGCCGACTCCTCACCGGTGCCGATCATGCCGACCAGGCAGAGGAAGGCCTCGCGCTCGCCGACCGCGCCGGTGCGCACCAGCAGCTGCGAGGGGTCGAGGATCGACACGAACGGCTGACCGATCAGCTCGTCGGGAGTGCTGCCGAGCATGTGGGCCGCGCCGGCGTTGATGACGGTGATGCGGCCCGAGACGTCCATGCCGATGAGCGCAGTCGCGATCGAGGCCTGCAGGAGGTGCGCGATCAGTCCGGTGCTGCTGCGCTCGGAGGTGACGTCGACGCCGGTGAGGACGGCGTACGCCGGCGCATCGGCCTCGCTGCGCACGACGTTGTTGTTCCAGACCAGTCGGATCGGGTCGCCGGACGCGGTGTAGGACAGCCGCTCGCGCGCCATCGAGAACCCAGACCGGTTGGGCCACACGAACATGGCCTCGGTCTCGGAACGGGTGAGCGCCGCCAGCGGTGACTCCCACAGCAGGCGACCCAGCAGGGCGTCCTCGCCGTACCCGGTGAGCTCCTTGGTGGCGGCGTTGATGCGCACGATCGTGCCGCTCTCGTCGGTGACGAGGATGATGCACGCCGCCGTGTCGAGGGTGGCGTCCGTGAGCTTGTGGGCGTCCTCGAGGCGCTGGCGGCTGTCCTGCTCCTGGGTCCGGTCGAGCAGCTGCGCGGAGAAGACTCGGGTGGACCTGGCGCCGGTGATGGCCGCGATCGCGAGGTCGACCCGGCTGCCCGGACGACCGAGCACGGTGGCCTGGCCGTGCCAGGTGTCGACCCGGCGGCTCAGGAGGTGGCCGAACGGGTCGTCGCGGTAGTCGATCAGGCCGATCAGGTCGACGATGCGGCGTCCCTCGACCTCCTCGGCCTCGGCCCCGAAGATGCGCTGGGCGGCGGCGTTGGTCTCGGTGACGACCAGGTGCCCACCGTCGTCCTGCATCAGGACCATGCCCAACGGCGACTCGGTGAACGTGCGGCGGAAGAGGTCCTCGTCGGAGGCGACCTTCGCCGTGAGCTGGCGGCGCTGGGTGACGATGACGGCCAGGGGCAGGGTGACCAGGGCGGCGCTGGCGACGTAGGCCAAGGTGATCGTGCCGATGAGGTCGGGCGGGACGGCGTCGCTGGTGAAGGGGCCCCGGTCGGCGGTGGTGCTCAGGATGACCGCGGTCGCGAGGACGAAGAGCTGGCCGACAGCGATCCGGACCTCGAAGGCGATCGCACCCCACACCAGCACGGGTAGCGGGACGAACAGCAGCGGTGCTGCCTCGACCGGCGTGAAGACCAGCGCCAGCACGACGAACAGGGCGGCGGACTGAGCGAGCAGCAGGAGCTGGGTGCGGGTGGACCCCTGGAGCAGACGCGGCGCCGGGCTCAGCAGGAGCGCGCCGAACAGCACGATCGACATCACGTGCTGCGACCCGATGAGGAGCGAGAGCTCGCCGGTGGTGACCAAGCCGTCGGGTCGGGACGACGTCTCCAGGGCCAACGCCACGACGCCCCCGACCAGGGCGGCGACTCCGAGCAGCCCGAGGTCGGGCAGCGACCCGAGCCGCGCGGCCCGCCTCCCGAGCCGGGTCAGGATCGCGGCGCCCACCAGCGCCTGGAGCGTGTGCGACCCGGCGATCGCCAGCCAGGCCTGGGTGTCGGCCCCGAAGGCGACGTCGACGGCGGCCTCGGTGACGAAGATCGCGACCAGGAGCACCGGCCACCGTCGTACGGGGGAGAGCGCGACGAGCCCGACGACGAGACCGACGGTGGACCACCAGGTGGTGAGCGGGATCGTGTCCGTCCGTGCGACCAGCAGCGCGGAGTCGATGCCGGCCACCGCTGCGAGGATCAGGAGGGTAGCCCCGAGCCCGAGGGCAGGCTTCGCATCGGGGGGGCGCACCGGATCATTCTGGTGGAACCAACCCCCGTACGTGGTGGATCTCGTGCGCGGCGCGGCGCAGGGCTAGACCACTTCGTCCCGACGATCCGACCGGGCGTGCGGCAGAATCGTCGTGTGCCTCTCTACCGCGACGAGGCGATCGTGCTGCGCACCCACAAGCTGGGCGAGGCCGATCGCATCATCACCCTCCTCACCCGCCAGCACGGACGCGTCCGTGCGGTGGCCAAGGGGGTGCGGCGGACGTCGTCCAAGTTCGGGTCGCGGCTCGAGCCGTTCACCTACGTCGACCTCCAGCTGGCCGAGGGCCGGACCTTCGACATCGTGACCCAGGCCGAGACCCGCTACCCGTTCTCGGCCGGTCTCGGCAACGACTACGAGCGCTACACCGCCGGCACCGCGATGCTGGAGACGGCCGACCGGCTCGTGCCCGAGGAGAAGCAGGCCTCGGTGCAGCAGTTCCTGCTCCTGGTCGGTGGCCTGCGCGCGATGGTCGAGGGGACCCGACAGCCAGGACAGGTGCTCGACTCCTACCTGCTGCGCTCGCTGGCCGTCGCCGGCTACGCACCGTCGTTCGACCTCTGTGCCCACTGCGGCCGCGAGGGACCCCACCGCTGGTTCAACCCCTCGATGGGAGGGCTGCTCTGCACCACGTGTCGGCTCCCCGGGTCGGCCGCGCCGGCGCCGGAGACCATCACGGTGCTCGGAGCCCTGCTCGCCGGCGACTGGCCGACGGTCGAGGGCGCCCAGCCGCGCCACCTGTCGGAGGCCAGCAGCCTGGTCGCGGCCTTCCTGACCTGGCACCTCGAGCGCTCCCTGCGCTCGCTCGAGCACGTCGAGCGGTAGCGTCCGGGGCGTGAAGCGCGCCTCCCGTCAGCCCCACCAGCACCGCCGGCCGACCCCGCACGTCTCCGGCGCACGCCCGCCGGAGCTGCCGCCCGAGCTCGTGCCGGATCACGTGGCGATCGTGATGGACGGCAACGGCCGGTGGGCCAAGCAGCGCGGCCTGCCGCGCACCCAGGGCCACGAGATGGGAGAGGCGTCGCTGTTCGACGTGGTGGAGGGCGCCATCGAGATCGGTGTGAAGGCCGTCTCGGCCTACGCCTTCTCGACCGAGAACTGGACGCGGTCACCCGACGAGGTCAAGTTCCTCATGGGCTTCAACCGCGACGTCATCCGGCGCCGCCGTGACGAGATGCACGAGCTCGGGGTGCGGGTCCGCTGGGCGGGTCGGGCTCCGCGTCTGTGGAAGTCGGTGATCCGCGAGCTCCAGGTCGCGGAAGAGCTCACCCGCGACAACGACGTCCTGACCCTCACGATGTGCGTCAACTACGGCGGTCGCGCCGAGCTGGCCGATGCCGCCCGGTCGATCGCCCGTGAGGTCGCCGCAGGGCGGCTCAACCCGGAGAAGGTCACCGAGAGGACGCTCGCCCAGCACCTTTACCTGCCCGACCTCGGCGACGCCGACCTGGTCTGGCGGACGTCGGGCGAGCAGCGGCTCTCGAACTTCATGCTGTGGCAGGCTGCCTACTCCGAGATGGTGTTCACCGACATCCTCTGGCCCGACGTCGACCGGCTCGCGCTGTGGCGTGCGATCGAGATCTACGCCGAGCGGGACCGGCGCTACGGGAAGGCCTAGACGGCCGGGGTCACGCGTCCTTCGAGCCGGCGGCGACGCAGGTCGCGCAGGTCCCGAAGATCTCCAGGGTGTGGCTCACGTCGACGAAGCCGTGGTGCTGCGAGACGCTGTCGGCCCACCGCTCCACCGCGGGGCCCTCGACCTCGACCGTCGCGCCGCACGAGCGGCACACCAGGTGATGGTGGTGGTGGCTCGAGCAGCGACGGTAGGTGAGCTCGCCGTCCTCGGAGCGCAACGAGTCGACCATGCCGACGTCGGAGAGCAGCTGGAGGGTGCGGTAGACCGTGGCGAGCCCGACCTGGGCCTCGCGGGTCTCGAGCAGGGCATGGATCTCCTGCGCGGAGCGGAAGTCGTCGATCGAGGCCATCGCCTCCAACACCGCGGTCCGCTGGCGCGTCGGGCGCAGGGTGCCGGGCTCAGTGCTCGTCATAGTGGGCTCCGTGCGGGGCGTGGCGGTGGCCGTCGTGGACGTAGTCGACGTGGTCGTCGTGCGGGACGGCCACGTGGCCACAGCCGGGTCCGTGGTCGTGGTCGTGCTCGCTCACCGTGTGTCCGTCGGGGACGTCGTCCGCGAAGGGAGCCTGGAGGCGCGTGCGTCGTCGTAGCCAGACCCCGATGGGCCAGGTGACGACGAACCCGGCGAGTGCCAGCAGCACGATCATCGGTCCGGGAGCGACGTTGGTGCCGCTGGGCGCGAGCGCCGCGAGCACCAGGCCGCCGACCGAGGCGACGGTGCCGAGCGCCATGGCGGCCAGCAGGGTCGTGCGGAACGAGCGGGTCAGCTGCTGGGAGGTCGCGACCGGGACGACCATGATCGCCGAGACCAGCAGCAGGCCGACGGTGCGCATCGCGACGGTCACCGTGACGGCGGCGAGAACGGCCACCACGATGTTGTAGTAGCGCACCCGGAGCCCGGCGACGCGGGCGAACTCGGAGTCGTGGGCGACGGCGAACAGCTGGGGGGCGAGCCCGACCCCGACCAGCACGATCAGCGCTGCCAGCACCATGGTGACGACGACGTCGCCGGCCGAGATCGTGAGGATCGAGCCGAAGAGGTACTGGTTGAGCGTCGCCGCGCTCTGACCCCCCATGCCGGTCAGCAGCACGCCGCCGGCCAGTCCGCCGTAGAAGAGCAGCGCGAGGGCTACGTCGCCGTTGGTGTGGCCGCGCTCGCGCACGACCTCGATCGCGACGGCTCCGATGATGGCGACCAGCACCGCGGTCCAGGTCGGTGCCAGGCCGGTGAGCAGGCCGATCGCCACACCGGTGACGGCGACGTGGCCGATGCCGTCACCCATCAGGGCCAGGCGCCGCTGCACGAGGTAGGTGCCGATTGCCGGGGCGGCCAGACCGGTGAACAGGGCGGCGAGCAGGGCCCGCTGCATGAACGGGGTGCTGAAGAGCTCGACGACGCTCATGGAAGCTCCAGTGGGGACTGCACGTGAGGCGCGTGGTCGCGGGAGCGTCGCGCGCCGGCGTCGTCCGCGTGATGGTGGTGGGCGTGGGTCTCACCGAGCCAGGGCTCGTGGACGGCGTGGTCGGGGATCGGCTCGCCGTCGTAGACGATCCGGCCGTCGCGCATGACGACGGCCCGGTCGACCAGCGCCTTCAGCGGTCCGAGCTCGTGGGCCACGAGGACGATCGTCGCGCCCCTCGCCTTCAGAGCGGCGAGGGCCTCGGTGAGGGACTGCTGGTTGGGGAGGTCGACACCCGCGGTGGGCTCGTCGAGGAAGAACAGGTCGGGATCACCGGCGAGCGCCCGTGCGATGAGCACGCGCTGCTGCTGCCCGCCGGAGAGGTTGCTCACCCCGTCGCGGGCCCGGTCGGTCAGTCCGACGAGATCGATGGCGTCGTCGATGGCCTGGCGGTCGGCCCTCGACAGGGGACGCAGGAGCCGACGCCGGGTCAGCCGGCCCGCGGCGACGACCTC
>JBFJKO010000207.1:0-6327 GCA_041634935.1 Nocardioides sp. | reverse complement strand
CGTGCGCACGCTCGACCTGGCGACCCCCGCGGCGACGGCGAGCTCGGGACGCCCGACGGGCAGGTCCGAGCCGCCGGAGCCGAGCCCCAGCAGCCGGTCGTCCTGGACGAACCCGATCCGGATGTCGGAGGCACCCACGAGCACGGTCTCGGTCGGCGTGGCGCGGTTGAAGATGTCGGCCTTCGACGTGCCGCGGGCCCGGTCGATGAGCGACTCGTCGAGTTGCGACTGCAGCTGCATGCGGGCCGTCACGTAGACGCCGGCGGCGAGGAAGGCGACCGAGAGGCCCACCGCGATGGTGGCCAGCAGGGTCACCCGGCTCGCGAGCGACCGGCGGTAGTGCCAGCCCCGGTCGCCGCCCGTCCGGACGTCGCTCATGACTCCTTCAGCACGTAGCCCACGCCGCGCACCGTGTGGATCAGGCGCGGCTCTCCCTCGGCCTCGGTCTTGCGACGCAGGTAGCCGACGTAGACCTCGAGGGAGTTGGCGGTCGTGGGGAAGTCGTAGCCCCAGACCTCCTCGAGGATGAACGAGCGGTCCAGGACCCGTCGCGGGCGACGCAGGAACATCTCCAGCAGGGTGAACTCGGTGCGGGTGAGCTCCATGGACCGTCCGCTGCGCACGACCTCGCGCGTGGAGGTGTTCATGGACAGGTCGCTGAACGTGAGGGTCTCGTCCTCGAGGTCCTCGTCGGGCACCACGCGGCGCAGCAGCGCGCGCAGGCGCGCGAGCAGCTCGGGCAGGGCGAAGGGCTTGGCGAGGTAGTCGTCGGCGCCGGCGTCCAGGCCCTCGACGCGGTCGCCCACGGCGTCGCGCGCGGTCAGCACGATGATCGGGACGTCGTTGCCCGCCGTCCGCAGGGCGCGCGTGGTCTCCAGGCCGTCGAGGCGCGGCATCATCACGTCCATGATCACGACGTCGGGCGCCAGGGCGCCGATCCCGGCCAGGGCCTCGGCGCCGTCGCCGGCGAGGTGCACCTCGTAGCCGTTGAACTCCAGCGAGCGGCGCAGCGACTCGCGCACCGCCTTGTCGTCGTCGACCACGAGCACCGTCGGCTTGCCGGACGGCGAGGCCGGCGTCGGCGTGCTGCTGGCGGGGGTGGGGGCGCCCGTGGGGCCCGGGGTCGCGGCGTTCACGGTGCCCAATGTGCCAGGTCGGCCTGAGTCAGGCCTGAAAGGGCCGTGCGGGCTCAGAGGTAACGAGCCGCGACCGACGCCGCCCGAGCGCCGTACCCGCTGCCGAACAGGCAGGCGTGGACGAGGAGTGGGAAGAGCTGGTGCAGCCCGAGCCGGTCCTCCCAGTCGTCGGCGAGCGGGGCGACCTCCTGGTAGGCCTCGGTCATCCGCGGCAGGTGCGGCAGCCCGAAGAGCGACAGCATGGCCAGGTCGACCTCGCGGTGCCCGCCGTACGCGGCCGGGTCGATGAGGGTCACCTGGCCCTCCAGGCCCCACAGCACGTTGCCGTTCCAGAGGTCGCCGTGCAGGCGCGCGGGCGCCTCCTCGGGCAGCAGCGCCGCGAGCCGGCCCACGACGGTGTCGATCGTGGCCGACTCGGCACTGGTCAGGGCGCCGCGGTCGTGGGCGAGCTTGGCGTAGGGGAGCAGGCGTCGGGTGGCGTAGAACTCCGCCCACGTCGGCGCGCTCGTGTGTGGCAGCGGCAGCCGGCCGATGTAGCCGTCGGCGCCCGAGGGACCCGAGCCGTACGACGGCGCCCCGGCCCGGTGGGTGCGCGCGAGGCGGCGGCCGAGGTCGGCGGCGTCCTCGGCCCCGCCCCGTCCGGTCTCGACCCAGGCGAGGATCAGGCAGTCGGTGTCGACGGCCAGGACCTCGGGCACGCGCACGCCGTCCTCGACCTCGCCGAGCCACCGCAGGCCGGCGGCCTCGGTGGTGAAGAAGTCGTCGGGTGCGCCGGTGAGGGTCTTCATCAGCGCGGTGGTGCCGTTGCTGAGCCGCAGCTTGGTGGCGGTGCAGATGTCGCCGCCCGCGACGGGGGCGGTCGCGACGACCGAGGAGTCCAGCAGGGTCTCGGCGCGCCGGGCGAGGGTGGGCTGGCGGGTCACGAGGCGTCCCGTCGTGACGGCTCGAGGAGCTCGGGGAGCCGCTCGACCAGGGCGGCACAACTGCGCTCGACCATCGCCAGGACCTCCTCGAAACCTCGGGGCCCACCGTAGTACGGGTCGGGGACCTCGGCGCCCTCGCCGGTCGGGTGCGCGGGGGCCTCGGGGTCGAGGTCGCGCAGCAGCCGGACCCGTTCGGTGCGGCCGCCCAGGTCGGCGAGGTTCTGGGCGTCCATGGCCAGGACGAGGTCGTGGCGCTCGGCCCAGCTGTCGTCCCACTGCTGGGCGACGTGACGGCTCGGGTCGTAGCCGGCCGCGTCGAGCGTGGCGGCCGAGCGGGAGTCCATCGGCTCGCCGACGTGCCAGGGACCGGTGCCGCAGGAGGCGACGTCCACGCGGTCGGCGAGGCCGGCCTCGCTGACGAGCGACGACAGGACGACGTCGGCGACCGGTGAGCGGCAGATGTTGCCCAGGCAGACCAGCGCGATGCGGTAGCGCCCCGCGACCCTCGGAGCAGGGAGACCAGGGAGACCAGGGAGCGGGGGGAGCGCGGGAGTCACTTGTCGTCGACGAAGCTGTCGACGACCCAGGTGACCAGGGTGATCACGATCGATCCGCCCACGGCGGTCCAGAAGCCGTTGACCACGAAGCCGATGTCGAGCGCGCCGGCGAGCGAGCTGGTGAGCATCAGCATCAGGGCGTTGATCACCAGCAGGAACAGGCCCAGCGTGAGGATGATCAGCGGGAACGACAGGAGCTTGAGCACCGGCTTCACGAACGACGTCACCAGGCCGAGGATCGCCGAGACGATCAGCAGCGGGACGAGGTTCTTCTCGATCTCGGCCAGGCCGTCGCGGGGGCCGCCGGTGAAGCGGATGCCGTCGAGGAGCCACGCTGCCGCGGCGACGCCGAGCGCGGTGGTCAGGAGCCGGAGGATGATGCGCATGGGCTCAGTGTGACAGCCCGGGCGACGTCGCGTGGCCCGCTCGGCTCACGGTCAGCTCACGCCGAGCGCGGTCAGGATCGCGTCGGCGGCCTCCTCGAGGTGGGCTCGCAGGAAGTCGTGGGCGCCGCCCAGGTCGCCCTGCTCCATCAGGTCGACCAGCTCGGTGTGCGACTCCGCCTGGTCGTGGGCGTTGCGCCGTAGTCGGTCGACCTGGGCGAGGGCCAGCTTGAGCTCGACGACGAGCAGCTCGGCCATCGAGACCAGGTGTGCGTTCTGGGTCAGCCCGACCAGGGAGACGTGGAAGGCGAGGTGCCGCTCGTTGAGCTCCTGGTAGGACGCCTTCGCGGCGATCGAGTCGGTGTAGGCGCGCAGGCAGGCGCGCACGTGGTCGCGGTCGACCTGGTCGGCGACGTCCCAGCGCAGCACGCCGGCACCCTCGAGCACGAAGCGCGCCTGGCAGACGTCGCGCACCGAGGAGGCCTCGGGCGAGGCGACGTGGACGCCGCGGTTGGGCTCGCGGGTGGCCAGGCCCTCGGCGACGAGGACGGCGAGGGCCTCGCGCACGGTGGGCCGGGAGACCCCCAGGGACTCCGCGAGCGCGAGCTCGCGCAGCGCGGTGCCGCTCTCGATCTCACCGTCGAAGATCGCCCGTCGCAGCTCGACGGCGGCGCGCTCGACGGTGGAGGAGTGCTCCACGTGCAGCGTCGCGAACGTGGTGGGGGCGCCGGGCATGAGGCCCATCATGCCGTGTCGGCTTGCGGGACGGGGGTCGGTCGGCCAGAGTAGAACTGTCAGATTGTCTGACAAGTTCGCCGATGACGATGCCCTCAGGAGGAGTCGCATGACCGTGGCAGCACCGCTGGCCTGGGGCCGGCACTACCTCGCGGTCGAGCCGACCGCGTTCCGGGTCGACTACGTGATCAACCCCTTCATGGACCCGATGGTCCAGCCCGACCCGGCCCTCGCCCTGCGCCAGTGGCACACACTGGTCGACACCCTGCGGGGCCTCGGGGCCCGCGTCGACGTGCTCGAGCAGCGCAACGACGCCCCCGACATGGTCTACGCGATGAACCTCGGCCTCGGGGTCGTGCGCCCCGACGGCACGCGGCACGCGGTGATGTCGCACATGCGCCACGCGCAGCGGCGTGTGGAGACCGCCAGCGCCCAGCCGTGGCTGAGGCGCCAGGGCTGGACGACGTCGTACGTCGGGCGCGACAGCATCGGCGCGCACTTCGAGGCCGGCGACGCGTTCGCCTTCGGCGACGCCCTCGTGGTCGGCCACGGCCCCCGCACCGAGGAGCTGGCGCTCAAGCACCTCGCCGGCGACCTCGGTGTGCGGGTGCGCGGCCTGCGCATCACCCACCCGTCGATGTACCACCTCGACCTGGCCTTCTGCCCGCTCGACGAGCGGCGGGCGCTGGTCTGCCCCGAGGCGCTCGACGCGCCGTCCGTGCAGGCCCTGCTCGCGCTCGTGCCCGAGCCGCTCGTGCTCAGTGCCGAGGAGGCGATCGGCACGCTGTGCGCCAACTCGGTCGTGGTCGGCTCGACGATCGTGATGCCCGCCTGCCCCGACCGGGTGCGCGCGCGGCTCGAGGCCTGGGGCTTCGAGGTCGTGATCGTCGACGTGTCGGAGTTCCACAAGGGCGGCGGGTCGATCCGCTGCCTCACCAACCCGGTCGACCTCACCCTCGGTCGCGACCTCCCCGTCGTACCGGGTGGGGACGTCGTGCTGCCGCCGTCGCCGGAGGGGTAGGTAACCTCTGGCCGGTGTTCCCGGTCGGCGGTGTGGAGGTCATGCTCCTGGGCGCTGCCGTGTCCGGGTCGGTGTGCGCCACCCTCGCGTGGGTCCTGGCGCGGCGGCTCGGTGCCGTCACGGCCGTCTCGATCGGCGGTCTGCTCTGGTCGCTGGTCGTCATCGGGCTGGTGACCCTGCTGCCGGCCGACGGCGTGCCCGGCGTCGTCTACGCCGAGGACCGGCTCGGCTCCTGCTCCTGGGACATCGGCGGCCCGGCGCCCGACGGCTTCTGGATCTTCTCCGGCGGCCAGCGGCTCCTCAACGCCGCGATCTTCGTCCCCGCCGGGGCGTTCCTGGTGGTGGCCGCGGCCCGCTGGCGCGCCGCGTGGGTGACGGTGCCGGCCGGGCTGGTGCTGCTGGCGGCGTACTCCGTCGCGATCGAGGCCACCCAGCTCGCCCTTGCCCGGATCGACCGCGCCTGCGACGTCACCGACATCATCGACAACTCCGCCGGGGCGGCCCTCGGGGTCGGCGTCGGCCTCCTCGCGGCGGTGGTGCTGCGGCCGTGGCGGGCGCGCCCCACCTCCTAGTCCGGCCTAGGGTTCTCCCATGGCCACACCCCAGCCGCGCGCGAACGTCGCCCAGATCCCCGCCTACGTCCCCGGCAAGCCGCCGACGGTGCGGGAGGGGCTGACGTCCTACAAGCTCTCGAGCAACGAGAACCCCTACCCGCCACTGCCCGGCGTGGTCGAGGCGGCGACCGGCGCGGTCGCGACGATGAACCGGTACCCCGACATGGGCAGCAGTGCGCTCTACGCCGCGCTCGCCGCCCGGCTCGACGTCCCGGAGTCCGACCTCGCGCTCGGCACCGGCAGCGTGGCGTTGATCTACCAGGTCCTCGGCTCGTTCTGCGACGTCGGCGACGAGGTCGTCTACGCCTGGCGCTCCTTCGAGGCCTACCCGATCGCCGTGGCCGCCGCGGGCGCGACGTCGGTGCAGGTGCCCGTGACCGCCGAGGGCCGGCACGACCTCGACGCGATGCTGGCCGCGATCACCGACCGCACGCGCGTCGTCTTCGTGTGCACCCCCAACAACCCCACCGGCCCGTCGGTGACCCAGTCCGAGCTCGACGCCTTCATCGCGGCCGTGCCGTCGCACGTCGTGGTGGTCGTCGACGAGGCCTACGTGGAGTTCGTGCGGATGGACGACGCCGTCGACGGCGTCGCGACCTACCGCGCCCACGAGAACGTCGTGCTCTTCCGCACCTTCTCCAAGGCCTACGGCCTCGCCGGCTTCCGGGTCGGGTACGCCGTCGCGCACGCACCGATCGCGGCCGCCCTGCGCGCGGTCTCGCTGCCCTTCGGCGTCAACGCCGTCGCCCAGGCCGCCGCCATCGCCTCGCTCGACGCCGAGGCCGACCTGCTCGAGCGGGTCGACGCCCTGGCCGCCGAGCGCGACCGGGTCCAGGCCGCGCTGGCCGAGCAGGGCTGGGACCTGCCCGCCTCGCAGGGCAACTTCGTGTGGTTCGCGCTCGGTGACCGGTCCGCCGAGTTCGCCGCCGCCGCCGACGCGGTCGGCATCACCGTGCGG
>JBFJKO010000206.1:0-6348 GCA_041634935.1 Nocardioides sp. | reverse complement strand
GAACTCGGGGCTCATGTTGCCGATGGTGGCGCGGTTGGCCAGCGGCAGCGCCGAGACGCCGGGGCCGTAGAACTCGACAAACTTGCCGACGACGCCGTGCTTGCGCAGCATCTCGGTGATCGTCAGCACCAGGTCGGTGGCGGTCGCGCCCTCGGGCAGGTCGCCGTTGAGTTTGAAGCCGACCACGCGCGGGATCAGCATGGAGACGGGCTGGCCGAGCATGGCCGCCTCGGCCTCGATGCCGCCGACGCCCCAGCCGACGACGCCGATGCCGTTGACCATCGTGGTGTGGGAGTCGGTGCCGACGCAGGTGTCGGGGTAGGCCTGCAGGACGCCGTCCACCTCGCGGGTGAAGATCGTGCGGGCGAGGTGCTCGATGTTGACCTGGTGCACGATGCCGGTGCCGGGGGGCACGACCTTGAAGTCGTCGAAGGCACCCTGGCCCCAGCGCAGGAACTGGTAGCGCTCGCGGTTGCGCTCGTACTCGATCTCGACGTTGCGCTCGAACGCCCCGGCGGTGCCGAAGACGTCGGCGATCACGGAGTGGTCGATGACCATCTCGGCGGGCGCGAGCGGATTGATCTTGGCCGGGTCGCCACCGAGGTCGGCCATCGCCTCGCGCATGGTGGCGAGGTCGACGACGCACGGGACACCGGTGAAGTCCTGCATGATCACGCGCGCCGGCGTGAACTGGATCTCCTTGCTCGGGTCGGCGTCGGCATCCCACCCGGCGATCGCCTTGATGTCGTCGGCGGTGATGTCGGCGCCGTCCTCGGTGCGGAGCAGGTTCTCGAGGAGGACCTTGAGGCTGAAGGGCAGCGACTGCACGTCGAGCCCCTCGCCGGCCACGGCATCGAGTCGGAAGATCTCGTAGGCCTTCCCGTCCACGTCCAGGGTGCCCTTGGCACCGAAGCTGTCCTGACTGGCCATCAGTCGTCTCCTCGTCGTATGGGTCTGCGTAAAGCTCGAGGCCATCTTGCCGCCGCCATCGGTGGCCGCGGTAGTAAGGCGGGCCTAATCATCGTGCACCAGGCCTACCAGCCGTCTCGCTATATCTCTTGACGTCAAGATACACGACATCGAGTGATATTTCAGCAGGTTCCCGGGGAGGCGTAGGGTCCCGTCGTTGTGCCCCACTCCCTCCTCGCCACCGGGCGCACCTACCGACGACTGGTCGTGGCCGGATTCCGGCGGCAGTCGACCTATCGGCTCGCCGCGTTCGGCGGACTCGTCGCCAACACGACCTTCGGGCTCCTCAAGGTCGCGATCCTCTTCGCCACGGTGCGGGCCGCCGGCGGCGAGCTCAACGGCTACGACATCGGCACCATCAGCGCCTACATCTGGATCTCCCAGGCGATGCTCGGCTCGGTCAACCTCAACGGGCGCACCGACATCGCCGGACGCATCAAGGACGGCGGCGTCGTCGTCGACTTCCTGCGTCCGCTCGACGTCCAGGCGGCCAGCATCGCGACCGAGGTGGGGCAGGCGCTCTTCGCCCTGATCCCGCGCGGGCTCCCCACGGTGAGCATCGGGATCTTCGTCGTCGGGATGAACCTCCCCTCGGAGCCGACCGGCTACCTGCTCGGAGCGCTCAGCCTCCTGCTGGGCATCGTCGTGTCCGCCACGACGGTCTACCTCGTCGCCGCCGCGGGCTTCTGGCTCGTCGAGACGCGCGGCCTCCAGGTCCTCTACATGGTGGTCTCCGGCTTCTTCGCCGGTCTCTACGTGCCGATCGACCTCTTCCCCACCGCCCTGCGCGTCGCTGCGGAGTGCACCCCGTTCCCGTCGATGCTGATGTATCCCGTCGACGTCCTCTCCGGCCGAGCCGCAGGGCTCGAGGCGCTGGGCCTCATCGCGCTCCAGGTGCTCTGGCTCTCGGTGACCGCTGTCGCGGGTCACCTGATGACCCGCGCGGGCCGGCGCACGCTGGAGGTGCAGGGTGGCTGACCTCACCGCGACCCGGACGCGGCTCCGTCCCTACCGAGCGGTGCTGTCCTCGCGCGTGCGCTCGCAGCGTTCCTACCGCGCCAACTTCACCGTCGACCTGTTCAGCGCGTTCCTCGTCGGGATCATCGAGCTGGCCGAGATCGCCGTGCTGTTCTTCAACGTCGACCGGTTGGGCGGGCTGGAGTTCACCCAGATCCTGATCGTGTTCGGCCTGGCCGACCTGGCGTTCTCGCTGGCCGACCTCGCCTTCGGGCACTGCGACAACCTGCCGACGCACCTGCGGGCGGGCACGCTCGACGTCTTCTACCTGCGTCCGCAGCCCCTCTTGCTGCAGCTCATCACCTCCGACATCTCCCTGCGTCGGCTGGCGCGCGCGCTCGTCGGCCTGGTCGCGCTCGTCACCGGCCTCGTGCTCGCCGACATCGCCTGGTCGCTGGCGGCCGTCGCACTGGTCCTCCTCTCGGTGGTCAGCGGGACCGTGACGTTCGCGGCCATGTTCGTCTGGGCCGCCGGGGCTCAGTTCTTCCTGGTCGACGGGGCCGAGGCCACCAATGCCTTCGTGTACGGCGGCCGGTACGCCGCCAGCCAGCCGGCCAGCGTGTGGAACCGCCCGCTCAAGGTGCTCTTCGGCTTCTTCTTCCCGATGGCGTTCACCGCCTACCTGCCGACCGTGACGCTGCTGGGGCTCCCGGGCACCGACCTGATGCCGCCGTGGCTGGGCTGGTGTGCTCCCGTGGCGGCGGTCCTCACCTGGGCCATGGCCCTGCTGGCCTGGCGCGTCGGCGTCCGGCACTACCAAGGAGGCGGCGGATGACCATCCCGATCATCGAGACCAGCGGTCTGGGCCGAGACTTCAAGGTCCGCGACGGGCTGCGGCGCCGCACCCTCACGGCAGTCGACGACCTCACCATCTCCGTGCAGCCCGGCGAGGCCGTGGGCTACATCGGCGCCAACGGGGCAGGGAAGTCGACCACCATCAAGATGCTCACCGGCATCCTGATGCCCACGCGGGGCGAGGTGATGACCTGCGGACTCCGCCCGCTCGCCGACCGGCGCGCGCTCGCCCGCCAGGTCGGGGTCGTCTTCGGCCAGCGCACGCAGCTGTGGTGGGACCTGCCCGTCCGTGAGTCGTTCGCGATCCTGTCCGCGATCCACGGTCTGTCCAGCACCGCGGAGCGCAACCGGACCGAGGAGCTCGTCGACCAGCTCGAGCTGGCGGAGTTCCTCCCCACCCCGGTGCGACAGCTCTCGCTCGGGCAACGGATGCGCGCCGAGGTCGCCGCAGCCCTGCTCCACTCCCCTCGCCTGGTGATCCTCGACGAGCCGACCATCGGGCTCGACGTGCTCTCCAAGCAGCGCCTGCGCGAGTTCCTCGTGGCCGAGCGCCGCGCCCACGGCACCACCCTGCTGCTCACCACCCACGACATGGGCGACGTCGAACGGCTCTGCGACCGCGTGCTCCTCGTCGACCGCGGCCGGCTGGTCTGGGACGGCACCCTGGCGGGCCTCTCGCGCACCGTCGGCGCCCAGCGCGTGCTGGTCGTCGACCTCGCCGAGTCGACGGCCGACCTCCACGACGTCCCCGACACCCGACACCTCGGCAGTGAGGGCGGTGGCCTGCGCCAGCGCCTGGCGTTCGACCCCGAGACCACGACAGCAGCCAAGGTGCTGGCGGCGGTCTCCGAGCGGGTCGAGGTGCTCGACCTCGCCGTGGAGGAGCCCGACGTCGAGGACGTCGTACGGCGGGTCTACGCCGCGCGTCGCTAGGCGTCGGGTGGGTGTGGTCCACCCAGGTCTCCTCCACAGGTCCGGCCTCGCGAGAGCTGTCCACAGCCGAGACGCTCGACCTGCCCGCGACGATCGGCGCACGGTCGCTGTCACAGTGGCTCTCACGCACGACCCGACTCTCGGTCGGTGAGGCCGGACGCCGCACCCGCCTGACCAAAGATCTCGCGGCCCACGACCAGACCAGGCAGGCCGTCGCCGCCGGTGTGGTGCTGCCGGAGCAGGCAACGGTGATCGCGGATGCGGTCGAGGCGCTCGACGAGGAGTACGCCGCCGAAGCCGACCGCGCCGAGGCCTACTTGATCGCCGAGGCCGCCCACTTCGATGCCTACCGGTTGCGCGAGCTGGGCACCAAGCTCGTCGAGGTGATCGACCCCGACGGCGCCGAGGCCCACGAGGCGAAGAAGCTCGCAGAGCAGGAGGCCCGGGCAAGCAAGGCCACCGAGATGCGGTTCCGCAACGGCGGCGACGGCACGGTGCGCGGCTCGTTCGTGCTCCCTGCGCTGCAGGCCGAGATGTTCCGCAAGGCCCTCCAAGCGCTCGCCGCGCCCAAGCACGTACGCGCCACCGAGGGTGCCGGGGCCTACGACTACGAGAAGCCGACCCCACACAAGCTCGGGCTCGCATTCCTCGAGTACATCGAGCGCTACCCCCTCGAGAAGATCCCGACGATGGGCGGTCTGGCCGCCACCGTGGTCATCACCGCCGACGCCGACATCTTCGCCCAGGACGCCGAAGGCGGGGGCGCGCAGAAGTCCGGCCGCACGGAGGGCGGAGTCGGTGTCTCCCCCGGACAGCTCCTCC
This sequence comes from Nocardioides sp., assembly GCA_041634935.1. Lineage (GTDB taxonomy): Bacteria > Actinomycetota > Actinomycetes > Propionibacteriales > Nocardioidaceae > Nocardioides. The sequence continues at coordinate 1,812 of JBFJKO010000206.1, read as the reverse complement.
GTCTGGCCTGCGAAGCCAAGCTCGTCCCCGCCGTGCTCGACAAGGGCGGCCACGTCCTCGACCTCGGCCGCACCCACCGCTTCCACAACGCACCCCAACGTCTCGCGCTGATCATCGAGCAGAGGACCTGCCAGCACCCGGCCTGCGACACCGCAGGAGCGTTCTGCCACGTCCACCACACCACCGCCTGGGCCCACGGAGGCACCACCACCACCCGCCACGCCGTCCTGCTGTGCCCCTTCCACCACCACCAGGCCCACGCCCAGGGCACCGACTACCCGCTCAGGACGTAGACCCCCCTGGTCAGCGCAGGAGCGGGCGGCCGGGACACCTACGGTCAGAGCTCGCCGCGCGCACGGGCCTCGAGGTATCGATCCATCACGGCCGCCGGGATCCGGCCCCGTCCGGAGACGGCAAGGCCGTGCGTCGTCGCCCACGCACGCACGTCGGCTGGTGCGGGAGGTGCGGGCGCGAGTGGGCGCGCCGGCTCGAGGCCGCGTACCGCGAGATCGCCGACGATCTCCTCGGAGAGCCCGACCCGGGCTGCCGCGAGAAACCGATAGGTCCACTCCTGGGCCAGCTTGCGGTTGTCGCAGAAGACGATCGGGACCGTCGGAAAGCGGATGTGGCACTCGGCGATCGCATCGGCGACGACACCAGGCCGGACGTGCTCGAGCTTGAAGACCTGCGAATAGCGCTCCTCGACGACCACTGCAGCACGCGGGATCGCGGACAGCTCGGTCAGCTGGAATCGCAGTCTGCCCGTGGTCAACGAGGATGCGAGGTCGGCCAGCGACTTACGCTCCACCGTCGCCTGCAGGAGCCCGTCGACGACGAGTCCGTAGTCGCCGGCGCTGAGCGACTCCCGTCGGGTGACCGCCTGCCGATCGGCGAAGGTGAAGGGGTAACGCTCACGGACGTCGACCGCGATCTCGAGATCAGCGACGCCGCTGGCCCGGGCGCCGGGAAGGTTCACCGCGGGACGCGCCTGCTTGGAGGTGCGAGAGGTCTGCCAGAAGATCATCTGCCGGCCTCGCGCGCTGGTGACGACGATCTGGGAGCGGTTCTCGCGGCTGCGATCGAGTACCAGGTCGATCGCGGCGCCCCGTCTCACGCACGAGCGCACCGGCACCCGCTCGATGACCTCGGCGTCGGCCGGCCACTCCTCGACGCGATGGCAGTAGACCTTGCCGGTCCGCGGCCAGGTGTCCTTCGCCTTGAGGATGATCCCCTCGCCGAGTGGGACACGAAGGAGGTACGGCAGCGTCGAGCCAGGCTCGGTGTTGGTGGCGACCACGAAGTCCTGCGGCACCTTCGCCACGATAGCGGCGGGTCGGTGAGTCGCTGCTCGATGAGCTCGCCCCGTGACGGCGCGCGGCGGGTCCGGCTGCGCCGTCGTGTCGCATGAGCGGCCGGTAGAACGACTCCAGGCACCGTTCGGCACTGGCGTGGACCACCTACCGCTGCGGCATTGGCGACCGCTCCGATCTCTTCGCCACCCTGGCCTCTGACTGGCCTGGTCGGACAGACCCAGACCCGCCTTGTCGGATCAGCCTCGCTGGGTGAGGGGCCGAGGTGGTTCGGGTGGGTGGCCCGTCATGGTCTCGATGAGTTCGGCGGCGAGGGCGCTGACTTTGCGGTTGGTGTTCTGGGAGGTGTGCCGCAAGATGTCGAACGCTTCGCGGGCGCTGATCTTGCGGGTAACCATCAGAATGCCGAGTGCCTGGTCGATCACGGCGCGGGAGGCCAGCGCTTCGCGCAACTCGTCGTCCAGATCGGTGTGTCTGGAGTGGCGCAGCAAGATGGTCAAGG
>JBFJKO010000205.1:0-6370 GCA_041634935.1 Nocardioides sp. | reverse complement strand
GCCGAGGGCATCGCGTGCTACACGACGTTCATCTCCGGCCTCCTCGACGTCACCGACAACCTCGTCGAGGGCGAGACCGTTCCGCCGCCGCGGGTCGTGCGCCACGACGGCGACGACTCCTACCTCGTGGTGGCCGCCGACAAGGGCACCGCAACCTTCTCCGACATCGCCAACGGCGTCGCCCAGGAGTACGGCTTCTGGCTGGGCGACGCGTTCGCCAGCGGCGGCTCGGTGGGCTACGACCACAAGGCGATGGGCATCACCGCCCGCGGTGCGTGGGTCTCGGTGCAGCGGCACTTCCGCGAGATGGACGTCGACTGCCAGACCGAGGACTTCACCTGCGTCGGCGTCGGCGACATGTCGGGCGACGTGTTCGGCAACGGGATGCTCTGCTCCGAGCACACCCGCCTGGTGGCGGCCTTCGACCACCGCGACATCTTCCTCGACCCCGATCCCGACGCGGCGACGTCGTACGCCGAGCGCAAGCGCCTCTTCGCGCTGCCCCGCTCGAGCTGGCAGGACTACGACCGCGGCACCATCTCGGCCGGTGGCGGCGTCCACTCGCGCTCGGCGAAGTCGATCCCGCTCAACGACCACGTGCGTCGCTCGCTCGGCATCCCCGCCGACGTGAAGGCGATGACGCCCCACGAGCTGATGCGCGCGATCCTGCTCGCCCCCGTCGACCTGCTCTGGAACGGCGGCATCGGCACCTACGTCAAGGCGTCGTCCGAGACGCACGCCGATGCCGGCGACAAGGCCAACGACCCGATCCGGGTCGACGGCGGTGACCTGCGGGTGCGCTGCGTCGGCGAGGGCGGCAACCTGGGGCTGACCCAGCTCGGCCGCATCGAGTACGCCCGCACCGGCGGTCGGGTCAACACCGACTTCATCGACAACTCCGCGGGGGTGGACACTTCCGACCACGAGGTCAACATCAAGGTCCTCCTCGACCGTGTGGTCGCGTCGGGCGACCTGACCGAGAAGCAGCGCAACGCCGTGCTCGCGAAGATGACCGACGAGGTGGCCGCGCTGGTGCTTCGCGACAACTACGAGCAGAACGTCGCGCTCAGCAACGCCGCCTCCAACGCGGCCCCGCTGCTGCACGTGCACGAGTCGTGGATGAAGCGGCTCGAGTCGGACGGCGTCCTCAACCGCGACCTCGAGGGACTGCCGACGAGCCGCCAGGTGGCGCGTCGGCTCGACCGGCGCGAGGGGCTCACCGTGCCCGAGCTGTCGGTGCTGATGGCGTGGACCAAGATCGTGCTGGCCGACGAGCTGCTGGCCTCCGACCTGCCGGAGGACCCCTACCTCGACCTGGACCTGCGCGCCTACTTCCCCGAGCCGATCCGCGAGGGGTTCGACGAGCGCATCGTCGAGCACCCGCTGCGGCGCGAGATCATCGTGACCCAGGTGGTCAACGACCTGGTCAACGGCGCCGGCATGACCTACTGGCCGCGGCTGGCGGGGGAGACCGGGGCCTCGGCCGCAGAGCTCACCCGCGCCAACTTCGTGGCGCGCGAGATCTTCGGGTCGTTGCCGCTGCGCGACGAGATCAGTCGCCACGACAACCAGATCCCCGCGTCGGTGCAGACCCACATGCGCGTCGAGATGCGCACCCTCGTCGAGCGCGGCTCGCGGTGGCTGGTCACCAACCGACGACCGCCGCTGGACTCGCAGGGCCTCGTCGACGCGTTCTCGGGGCCGATGCACACGGTGATGGCCGCGCTGCCCGAGGTGATGAGCGGCGTCGAGCTCGCTGCCTACGAGAGCCGGCTGGAGAAGCTCATCGGCAACCACGTGCCGGTCGACCTCGCCTCACGGGTGGCGGTGCTGCCCCCTGCCTACGTGCTGCTCAACGTCATCGAGACCGCGCAGCGCTCCGACCTGGACCCGGTGGACGTGGCCCGGGTGCACTTCACCCTCGGCGAGCGGCTCGGGCTGCCGTTGCTGGTGCAGCGGATCCTGGCGCTGCCGCGCGACGACCGGTGGCAGACGATGGCGCGCGCGGCGCTGCGCGACGACCTCCACGGCGTGCATGCCCAGCTCACCGGACAGGTGCTCGCGGCCACGGACGCCGATGCCGCGGCCGCCGTACGGGTGCAGGCGTGGGAGGACGCCGACGAGGTCGTCGTCGCCCGCGCGGCCGCCACCCTGCGCGAGATCTGCTCCGACGAGCACGCCGACCTGGCCCGGATGTCGGTCGCGCTGCGCGTGGTGCGCGGGTTGCTGGACTAGCGCTGATGGCCACGAGCGTCCGGGAGGTGATCGCGCGGATGCGCGCGATCGACGCCGAGCTCGAGCCGTCCGACGGGGTGGCGGTCTTCAACCGGATGTACCTGCACGTCACCGAGCTGATCGAGCAGGTGCTCACCGGCGGGTCGGCCCTGCCGCTGTCGTTCGACGACCCCGCGACCATGGCCGACCTCGACGTGCGGTTCGCCGGGCTGTGGCTCGAGGCGTACGACGCCGACGCCTCCGGCCGCCCGGTGCCCACGCCCTGGCGTCCGCTGTTCGAGGCCCGGGGCGGCGGCCGCTGGCCGATCCAGTACGCGCTGGCAGGCATGAACACCCACATCGAGCACGACCTCCCGGTCGCGGTCGTCGCGACCTGCCGCGCCCGCGGCCTGGACCCTGACGACCTGCACGCCGACTACGAGGCGGTCAACGCGGTGCTCGCCCAGGTGGAGGCGCCGATCCGTCGGTCGTTCCTCACCGAGGTCGGTCAGGGCATCGACCAGCGCGTCGGGCCGGTGGTCCACGTGATCAGCGCCTGGAACATCGACAAGGCGCGCGACCTCTCGTGGGTCACCGCCCAGACCATCTGGTCGCTGCGCCGCGTCGGCTTCCTCCAGGAGCGCTTCCTCGACGCGGTCGGCGACACGGTCGCGATGACGTCGCGCACGCTGCTCGTGCCGACGCGGTAGGCGCCTGCCTGAGGTACCTTATTGATTCGCCGTCGTCGGTGGCCCGACCTAGCCTCGTTGCTGATGGCAACCGATCTCGGACCCGCGCCGACCACCGATCCGCCCGCCGGCATCCACTCGCTGTGGCGCCTGCGCGGCTACCTGCGCCCGCACCGCACGGCGCTGGTCATCATGCTGCTCACCTCGCTGGCCGGGGTCGGGGTCGCCATCGCGATCCCGCTGGTCACCAAGGCGATCATCGACGGCCCGATCACCGAGGGCGAGCTCGCTCCGGTGCTGCCGCTCGGTCTGCTGGCGCTCGCTCTGGGTGTGGTCGAGGCCGGCCTGATGCTGTGGCGCCGGTGGGTGCAGAGCAACGCCGTCCTCCACGTCGAGACGGCCATGCGCCACGACCTCTACGAGCGGCTCCAGGAGCTGCCGATGTCCTTCCACAGCCGCTGGCAGTCGGGTCAGCTGCTCTCGCGCGCCACCACCGACCTGAGCGGCATCCGCCGGTTCTTCGGCTTCGGCATGCTCTTCCTGCTGATCAACATCGTGCAGGTCGTCGCCGTCACCCTGGTGCTGCTCCACATGTACTGGCCGCTCGGTCTCGTCGTGGCCGCCGCCGCGGTCCCGATCGTCGTGCTGTCGATGCGCTTCGAGAAGCGCTACGTCGTCGTCTCCCGCCGCGTCCAGGACGAGCAGGGCGACCTCGCCACCCTGGCCGAGGAGGGCGCGGTCGGCATCCGCGTGATCAAGTCCTTCGGCCGCGGCGAGCACGTCTCGCGCCAGTACGAGCACGCCGCCAGCGCGCTGCGCGACACGAGCATGGTCAAGGTGCGACTGGCCGCGAAGTTCTGGACGTTCCTGGAGGTCATCCCCAACCTGGCGGTCGCGGTCGTGCTCCTGCTCGGCGCGATCGGCGTGGGTCGCGGCGCGCTCACGCCCGGCGAGCTGGTCGCCTTCATCACCTTGCTGCTCTCGCTGGTGTGGCCGGTCTCCTCGCTCGGCGTCATCCTCGCGATGGCGCAGGAGGCGATGACCAGCGCCGCGCGCATCCTGGAGATCTTCGACACCGACCCGGCGATCGTGGGCGGCACCGCCGTCATCGACGAGCCGCGCGGCCACCTGCGCCTCGAGCACGTCGACTTCGCCTTCCCCGACGCCCCCGACGAGCCGGTCCTGCGCGACGTCAACCTCGACCTCGCACCGGGCGAGACCATCGCGCTCGTGGGCGCCACCGGCTCGGGCAAGACCGTGCTGACCTCCCTCGTGCCCCGCCTGTACGACGTCACGGCCGGGCGCGTGAGCATCGACGGCGTCGACGTGCGCGACCTCGACCTGCGCCACCTCCGCTCGCTCGTCGCGACCGCGTTCGAGGAGCCGACGCTGTTCTCGATGAGCGCCCGGGAGAACGTCACCCTCGGCCGCTCCGACGCGAGCGACGCCGACATCGACCAGGCGCTCGACATCGCCCAGGCCGGCTTCGTGCGCGAGCTGCCGTGGGGCCTCGACACCCGCATCGGCGAGCAGGGGATGGCGCTCTCCGGCGGCCAGCGCCAGCGCCTCGCCCTGGCCCGCGCCGTCCTGGCCCGCCCCAGGATCCTCGTCCTCGACGACACCCTGTCGGCGCTCGACGTGCACACCGAGAAGCTCGTCGAGGAGGCGCTGCAGCGCGTGCTCGGCTCCACCACCGGCCTCGTCGTCGCCCACCGCGCCTCGACCGTGCTGCTCGCCGACCGGGTCGCGCTGCTGCAGGACGGCACCATCACCCACGTCGGCGACCACCGCGTGCTGCTCGAGACGGTCCCGGCCTACCGCGAGCTGCTCGCCGCCGACGCCGACCTCTCGGAGGCGATGACCGCATGAGCACCGACTCCACCGCCCCCGAGCAGCACCAGCCGAGCTGGCGCGGCGTCGCCCAGGTCGACGACGACGAGGCCGCCGAGCGCGAGCGCTCGGCCCGCTTCTCCGGTGGGTCGGGCGCCCTGCTGCGCGAGCTGCTGTCGCCGTACCGCAAGGCGATCTGGATCCTCGTCGGCGTCGTGCTGGTCGAGAACGCCGCGCGCCTCTCCATCCCCTACCTGGTCAAGGTCGGCATCGACAGCGGTATCCCGCCGATCCGCGCCGACGACGACCTCACCCCGCTGATGGTCATCGTGGGCATCGTCGTGCTGGCGGCGATCGTGCAGGCGGGCGCCCGCAACTTCTTCCTGGTGCGCTCCGGGCTGCTCGGGCAGAACGTCCTCTACGAGGTGCGGCGTCGGGTCTTCCGGCACTTCCAGGTGCTGAGTCCGGCCTTCCACGACGACTACACCTCCGGACGCGTCATCTCGCGCCAGACGTCCGACGTCGACGCCATCTACGAGATGCTCGAGACCGGCTTCGACGGGCTCGTCACGGCCGCGCTCACCCTCGTCGGCACGGCGGGGCTGCTCCTCTTCCTCGACGTCGAGCTCGGCCTGGTGGCGCTCGCGTGCGGGCCCTTCCTCTTCTTCATCACCAACTGGTTCCGCAAGGCGTCGACCACCAGCTATCGCAACACCCGCGAGAAGGTCGCGCTGGTGATCGTGCACTTCGTCGAGTCGATGGGGGGCGTGCAGGCGGTGCAGGCGTTCCGCCGCGAGCCGCGCAACCAGGAGATCTTCGACGACGTCAACGACCAGTACCGCCGGGCCAACCTCCACGCCTTCCGGCTCGTCGCGCTCTTCATGCCCGGCATCAAGCTGATCGGCAACGTCACGATCGCCGTCACCCTGCTCTACGGCGGCTACCTGGCCTACAACGGCGACGTGACGGTCGGCGTCCTGGCCGCGTTCCTGCTCTACCTGCGCCAGTTCTTCGAGCCGATGACCGAGATCTCGCAGTTCTACAACACCTTCCAGTCGGCCTCGGCCGCCCTCGACAAGCTCGCCGGCGTGCTGCGCGAGGAGCCGGGCGTGCCCGAGCCGACCCGGCCGCACCGTCTCGAGGCCACCCACGGTGGGCTTCACTTCGACGCCGTCCGGTTCTCCTACACCGACGAGCGCGACGTGATCCCGAGCCTCGACCTGACCATCCCCGCCGGGCAGACCATCGCGCTGGTCGGCACCACCGGGGCCGGCAAGACGACGCTCGCCAAGCTCGCCACCCGCTTCTACGACCCGGTCGCGGGCGCGGTGCGGCTCGACGGCGTCGACCTGCGCGAGCTCACCGCCGACGACCTGCGCGAGCGCGTCGTCATGGTGACCCAGGAGAACTACCTCTTCTCCGGCACCATCGCCGACAACATCCGCTTCGGCCGCCCCGAGGCCTCCTTCGCCGAGGTCGAGCGTGCCGCGAAGGCGCTGGGCGCCCACGACTTCATCACCGCGCTGCCCGAGGGCTACGACACCGACGTCGCCAACCGCGGAGGGCGGCTCAGCGCCGGTCAGCGCCAGCTCGTCGCGTTCGCGCGCGCCTTCCTGGCCGACCCCGCCGTCCTCATC
>JBFJKO010000204.1:0-6386 GCA_041634935.1 Nocardioides sp. | reverse complement strand
GGCTCGGGGTAGAAGGTCGCCGAGCGGATCACCTCGGGCACCCCGGCGGCGAACTCGCGCGACCACTCGTTGAGGTAGCCGGCCACGCCCGGCTTGTGGGCGTAGGGCAGCGTCGAGAAGCGCCGCAGCCCGAACCCGCGCAGGATCTCGACCCGCTCCTCGTGCGTCTCGCGGTAGCGGATCGGCCAGTCGCGACCGATCTTCGGTCCGGCCGAGTCGAAGACCGCCCACACCGCCCGCTGGATGTTGGGCGGCAGGAAGTGCACGTGCACGTCGTAGAGCCCCGGCAGGCCGAGGCCCTTCCAGAACGCCCGGACCGCTGCTGCGTCCGGGTGGAGCGGCTCCGTCACGACTCAGTCACGCATGCCCTTGAGCCGGCGTCCGACCTCCTGCTCGGTCTCGCGGGTGGCCTGGCGCTCGGCGAGCGCGTGCCGCTTGTCCCACGACTTCTTGCCCTTGGCCAGGCCGATCTCGATCTTCGCGCGGCCGTCGACGAAGTAGAGCGACAGCGGGATGACGGTCAGCCCCTTCTCGCTCACCCGGCGCTCGATCTTGTCGATCTCGACCCGGTTGAGGAGGAGCTTGCGCTTGCGGCGCGCGGCGTGGTTGGTCCAGCTGCCCTGGGAGTACTCCGGGATGTGCACGCCGTGCAGCCACGCCTCCCCGCCGTCGATGTCGACGAAGCCGTCGACCAGCGAGGCGCGGCCCATCCGCAGCGACTTCACCTCGGTGCCGACCAGGACCAGCCCGGCCTCGAAGGTGTCGTCGATCGCGTAGTCGTGACGGGCCTTCTTGTTGGCCGCCACGACCTTGCGGGGCTTGTCACCGGATTGCTTGGCCATCCGGCGATTCTTGCAGGCACCGGCAACCGGGTTTGCACGCACCGCCGGTGCCGGCGCCCGAGCGCTCCGCTCCTGGCCTCACATGTAGTTCATCGGGTTGACCGGCTTGCCGTTGGCCAGCACCGAGAAGTGCAGGTGGCAGCCGGTCGACCAGCCGGTGGAGCCGGCGTAGCCGATCGTCTGGCCGCGCGAGACGCGCTGGCCCTGGGAGACGGCGTACCCGGACAGGTGGTTGTAGACCAGCACCAGGCTCTTGCCGTTGACGATGCCGACGCTGACGAAGGCGCGCTTGCCGTAGACGGCGTCGGAGTAGGTGCTGATGACCCGACCCGCGGCCGAGGCGACCAGCTTCTGGCCGCAGGAGACGCCGAAGTCGGTGCCGTTGTGCAGCCCGTAGTAGCCGTAGATCGGGTGCGTCCGATAGCCGTACGGCGACGTGACCGGCCCGTCGGTCGGGTAGGACAGGAAGCCGTCGGAGGCTCCGCTGAAGCCGCCCCCGAGCCGGGCCTGGCGCTCGGCCTCGCGGCGGGCCAGCCGGACGAGCCGCTCCTTGATGGCCCGCTCGCGGGCGCGCAGCTCGGCCAGGCGCTTGCGGTCGGCCGCCTTCACCTTCAACGCCTGCTGACGTGCGGTGCGCGTCGAGCTCACCAGTCCCGCGACCTTGGTGGCCTCGACGCGGGCGTCCTCGACCAGGCCGGCGATCGTGACGACCTGCTTCTCGGCCTGGGCCGTCTTGTCCGCGATCGCGTTGCGGGCCGCCTTGACCTCCTGCTTCCTCAGGACCAGCTCGGCCTCGGCGGCCTCGAAGGCGTCGAGCTCCTGGCTGCCGCGCCCGACGATCACCTTGTCGGCGACGTCCTGGCGCTGGAGGTCCTCGAGGCTGGCGTTGTCGAAGAACGCGCCGAGCGCCCGCAGCTGCGGGTCGCCGTACGCGTAGAGCCGCAGGATGCTGTCGCGCACGCTCAGTCGCTGGTCGGCCACGGCCTGCTTGCCCTCGGCGAGCTCGGCGTCGGCGACCTCGAGGGCCTCCCGGGCCTGGACGAGCTCGTCCTGGAGCCGTTGCTCGAGGGCGCGGGCCTCGACCAGCCGGGCCTGGACGTTGCTCAGCCGGGTGCGGGCCGAGGTGAGTCGCCCCTGGGCCTTGTCGAGCGCCCGACCGACGCGCGCCGCCTCGCGGCTGGCCTCGGCGAGGTCGGACGCGGTGTCGGAGATCCGCCCCTGGACCGTGTCACGACGGTCCTTGAGGTCGTCCTCGTCGGCATGGGCGAGTGGAAGGGTGAGGGCTGCCACCGACAGGACTCCGACCGTGAGGGCGGTGACGTGCTGACGAGCGGCGCTGGGGAAGGAGCGCACTGGAGGGCCTTACTGCGTTCGGGGAAGAGAACGCCCCCACGGTAGGTGAGCGAGGTCAGAGTCTGAGGTATTTGCGGGTCAGCAGGAGTGTCGGGATCACCGTGAGCGCCGGCGCGACGGCCAGGAGCACCAGCGAGGTCTCCACCCACTCGGGCCAGCCGATGAACGGCAGGGCCTGCACGACCTCGCCCAGACCGCCGACGATGGCGAACTGGGTGAACGCCGCGACCGCTCCGATCGCGAGGCCCACGCCGATCAGCGCGGTGACCAGCGCCTCGAGCAGGAAGGGCAGGGCGATGAAGATCCGGGACGCCCCCACGAGCCGCATGATCTCGATCTCCTTGCGGCGCGCGAGCGCCGTCAGCCGGATCGTGTTGGCCACCAGCAGGATCGAGGCGAGGATCAGCGCCGCGGCCGCTCCCCACGAGCTGTACTGCAGGACGTCGATGAGGGTGAAGATCGGCTTCACCTCGTCCTTGGCCAGCGTGATGTAGCTGACGCCGTCGAGGTTGGCGACCGCGTCGACGGTGCCGTCGAAGTCGTTGGGGTCCTTCAGCGTGATGCGCACCGCCTGCGGTGCGTCCTCGACGGTGAAGACCGGGTCCGGGCCCTCGAACTGCTCGGGGCCGAGCAGCACCTTGAGCTTCTCCAGCGACTGCTCCTTCGACTCGAAGGTGACGTCGGCGACCTCGGGGTTGTCCTCGATGGCGTCGGCGATCGCCGCCTTCTGCTCCTCGGTCACCTCGCTCGTGCACGACGCGTTCTGCGGGTCGTCGGGCAGGCAGAGCACCACCTGGATCTGGAGCTCGGAGCCGATCACGTCGACCGTCAGGTCGGCCTGCTTGCTCATCATCAGGCCGATGCCGGCGAGGCTGAGGGACACGAACAGGGTCAGGATGACGGCCAGGTGCATCGAGGCGTTGCGACGCAGCCCCTGACGCAGGTTCGTGTTCACGTGGCGCAGCTGCATGCGGAGGTACTTTCTGGTGACGAGGTGAGGGAGTGGGTGCGACCGGCGCGACGGCTAGTGCTGGTAGCCGTAGGCGCCGGACGCCTCGTCGCGCACGACCCGGCCGTGCTCGAGCTCGATGACGCGCTTGCGCATCTGGTCGACGATCCCGTGGTCGTGGGTGGCCATCAGCACGGTCGTGCCGGTGCCGTTGATGCGGTCGAGCAGCTTCATGATGCCCACCGACGTCGCGGGGTCGAGGTTGCCGGTGGGCTCGTCGGCGATGAGGATCATCGGGTCGTTGACCATCGCCCGGGCCACGGCGACGCGCTGCTGCTCGCCTCCGGAGAGCTCCTCGGGCATCCGGTTGGCCTTGTCGGCCAGCCCGACGAGCTCGAGGGTCTCGGGCACCATCCGCTTGATGTCGCGGTTGGAGCGACCGATCACCTGGAGCGCGAACGCGACGTTCTCGCTGACGTTCTTGTTCTGCAGGAGGCGGAAGTCCTGGAAGACGGTGCCGATCTCGCGACGCAGCCGCGGCACCTTCCAGGTGGCGAGGCGGTTGATCTCCTTGCCGGCCACGTAGACGCGTCCCGTCGTCGGGCGCATCTCGCGCAGCAGCAGGCGCAGCGCCGTCGACTTGCCGGACCCGGACGCACCGACGAGGAAGACGAACTCGCCCTTGTCGACGTTGATGGTCACCTGGTTGAGGGCGGGCTTGTCGGGCCCCGCGTAGGACTTGGTGACTTTCTCGAAGCGGATCACGCGCCTGACGGTACGCGAGGAACCTGAACGGCCCGTACATTGACCGATGTGTTCTCGACCCCACCCGGACTGCGCCGTCCCGCACCGCTGGCGGCCCTCCTGGCGGCGGTCGTGGTGCTCGCGGTGGTCGTGACGACGCTCGCCACGCGCGGCGGGGACGACGGCGCGAGCGGCACGTCGGGCCCCTCCGGCGAGGCTTCACCCTCCCCCGCGACGCCCGAGCCGACCCCCACGCCGCTGGCCGCCCTCGACACGACCGTGATGACCGTGCAGCGCGCGGCCTTCTGCGACCTCGTCGACCCGGCGGCGCTCGAACGGGCGCTCGGCGGGGAGCCCGGCGACGTCCGGACCTACCGCAACGGCGAGTCGGCGCTGGTCGCGCCCGGGGTCAAGGACATCTCCCACGAGTTCGGGTGCCGCTGGAAGCGCGGCCGCACGGTGGCGCGCGGCTGGGTCTTCGCCCCGCCGGTCACGCCCGACGACGCCGACCTGCTCCGCACCCAGGCGCGTCGGGCCGACGGGTGCACCGTGCGTGGTGCGGCTCCGGCGTTCGGCTCACCGAGCCTGGCGCGCACCTGCTCCGCGGGGAAGGACTCCCCCGTCGAGGCGTCCTTCCGCGGCCTGTTCGGCGACGCCTGGCTCGCCTGCTCGCTCACCGACACGGGCCGTGCCGAGGCCGTGCTCGACCGAGCCGGGACGTGGTGTGCCGCCGTCGCGCTCGCCGCCGCGACCCCTCCGGCGGGCTAGGAGCCCTCGGGCGCCTCGACGACCCACCGGGCGGCGTACGGCGCCAGCCACACCAGCCCGTCGCCGTCGGCCACCAGCACCTCGCCGGTCAGGGCGTCGTACGGCGTGACGAGGCCGCTCGCCTCGAGCCGCCACCGGGGGAAGGCCCGGTGCTCGCGACTGACGTTGTAGAGACCGACCATCACCCCGGACGCATGGCGCCGCACGACGCCGAGGAGGGCGTCGTCGGTGTCGGTGAGCACCTCGATCGTCGCCGCGGCGTGCAGCTGCGGCAGCGTGGAGCGCACGCGCGCCAGGTGGGCGATGCCGGCGAAGACCCGCCCGGCCTCCGAGGCCGGGTCGTGGCGACGCTCCGCGACCTCGTCGCTGATCCGGGGCCGGTGGGCCCAGCGGTTGTCGCGCTCGTGGCCGGGCTCCTCGGCCCAGTGCGGGTCGTTGGGCAGCGCCAGCTCGTCGCCGCTCCAGACCACGGGGACCCCGCCCCAGCCGGCGACGATCGTGTGGCCGAGCAGGATCCGGGCGAGCGCGCCGTCGGGGTCGAGGCGCCGCTCCCCCAGGCCGGTGAGCGAGGCGGCGGTGCCGCTGATGCGGCGGTCGCCGGTGGCGGGGTTCTCCTGGAAGACCAGGCCCTCGGCGGGCGAGCCCGGGAAGAGGCCGGCGTAGTAGTCGGAGAGGAACGCACGGTGCGGTCCGCCGCCGAGGCCGACGGCCGCGGCGTCGGCGTCGTCGATGGCCCACCCGATGTCGTCGTGGCACCGGAGGTAGGTGATCCAGGTGCCGGTTGGCGGTGGCTGCGGCAGCGCGGCGAGGGCGTGGCGGGCCAGCACCGTGTTGCCCGCGGCCAGCATCGACCAGATCTGCACCATCAGGCTGTTGTGGTAGGCGAGGTCGCTGACCCGTCCGGCGTGACGGCCGAGCCCGAGGTAGCCGACCAGGTCGCGCGGGCCGACGATCGCCTCGGCCTTGAAGAGCGTGGCCGGGGCGGCGATGCGGGCGACGATGCGCAGCGCCTGGGTGATGGCGTGCACCTCGGGCTGGTTCTGGCAGTCGGTGCCGAGCCGCTTCCACAGGAAGGCGATCGCGTCCAGGCGCAGCACCTCGACCCCGAGGTTGGCGAGGAACAGCACGAGGTCGGCGAACTCGGCCAGCACGTCGGCGTTGGACCAGTCGAGGTCCCACTGGAAGGAGTTGAACGTCGTCCACACCCACGCCTGGAGGTCGTCGTCGAAGGTGAAGCTGCCCGGCGCGAAGTCGGGGAACACCTCCTGCAGCGTCTCCTCGTAGGCGTCGGGGCCGGCGGGGCCGCCCCGCTCGGCGAAGAGGTGGAAGTAGTCGCGGTAGGTCGGGTCGCCGGCGCGGGCGGCCGCGGCCCACTCGTGCTCGCGCGCGACGTGGTTGAGCACGAGGTCGACGACCAGGCTGATGCCGCGTGCGCGCAGCCGGGTGGCCAGGTCGCGCAGGTCGTCGACGGTGCCGAGGTCGGCGCGCACGGCGCGGTAGTCCTGGACGGCGTACCCGCCATCACTGTCGCCCTCGCGCGGCTGGAGCAGGGGCATCAGGTGCAGGTAGGTGACGCCGAGGTCCTCGAGGTGGTCGAGGCGGCGCTCGATCCCGGCGAGGTCGCCGGCGAACCGGTCGGCGTAGCAGGCGTAGCCGAAGCGGTCGGGCTGCTGGATCCAGTCGGGGCGCAGCAGCCGACGCTCGTCGAGGTCGTGCAGGTCGTCGGGGCG
>JBFJKO010000203.1:0-6388 GCA_041634935.1 Nocardioides sp. | reverse complement strand
GTAGATGCGCGGCGGGTCGGTCTCGAAGGCACCCAGCAGCGAGTCGATGGCGTGGTGTACCCGGGCTGCGACCGCCCCGTCGACGGTGTCCTCGGGCCGGCCCGGCACGACCCGGTCGACGACACCGCGCAGCGTGGCGAGCTCGGCGTCGGTGAGGAACCGGGCCCGGTCCGGACCCAGCGGCAGGGCGACGGCGCCGGGCCCGCCGCCCAGGACGGCGACGGCACCGAGGCCGCCCGAGGAGGCGAGGAGGGCGCGTCGCGACAGCGACGGGTCCGGGAGGTCGGTCACCATGGCGGCGATCCTAGGTCAGTGGTGACATTCCACCGGCGTGTCTCAGGCGCCACCCAGGGCGAGACGGACCGCGATCGCGAGCATCGTGAGCCCGATGACGACGTCGAGCACCTGCCAGGCGCGCGGCGTCGACAGTCGGCGGTGGGCGAGCCGGGCGCCGTACCCGAGTCCGGTGAACCACAGCAGGCTGGCGGAGCCCGCGCCGGCGGCGAACCACCACGGTGCGGCGTCGGCCTGGGCGATCGAGCCCAGGAGGAGCACCGTGTCGAGGTAGACGTGGGGGTTGAGCCAGGTCAGCGCCAGGGCCTTGGTCACCGTCGGGCCCAGGGCCACCGTGTCGCCGCGGGCGGCCTCGAGCGACGCGGGCTGCCGCGCGCGCCGCAGCGAGCTGACGCCGTACCAGGTGAGGAAGGCGACGCCGGCCCAGCGCACCACGTCGATCACCCACGGCGCCTGCTCGACCACGACCCCGATCCCCGCGACCCCGGCGACGATGAGGGCCAGGTCGGACAGGGCGCAGACCGCCACGACCGCCCCGACGTGGCGACGGGCCAGGCCCTGTCGCAGCACGAACGCGTTCTGGGCCCCGATGGCCACGATGAGGGCGAGGCCGGTGACCAGGCCGGTCGCGACGGAGGTCAGCACGCGCACAGGCTAGGCGTGCGGCACCGCGGTGGCCCCCGAGCGACCGCCCGGTGACCTATCGTGCGGGGTCAGCCCGGCGGTGCGCCGCCTCGTCACGAAGGATCGCCCATGTCCGCTCCTCGCCGCTCCCGCCGTCCCTCGGCCGGTCTTCTCGTCGCCTCGCTGGCCCTCGTCCTCGCCGCGTCGGGCTCCTCCACCGCGCTGCCGGGCAGGGGGAGCGTGAAGGCCGACGACCTCGCGAAGAACTCGGTCACCTCGAAGGCGATCAGGGCCGGGGCGGTGAAGTCCTCCGACCTGGCGTCGGGGTCGGTCGGCTCGACCGCCCTGGCGCAGGACGGCGTCCGCTCGACGCACCTCGCCGACAACGCGGTCCGGGGCGCCGAGGTGCAGGACGGCTCCCTGAGCGCGGCCGACCTCGCGGACCACGCGGTGTCGTCGAAGAACGGCGTGGCGATCCCGGCGACCGCCGCGCCCGGCGAGTCCGAGGCCCGCGACAACGCGCCGGAGCGCGCGCTGCTCGCCGCCGGGCCGATCACGGTCTATGGGAAGTGCTTCGTCGACACGGTCGGCGGACGCCTGCACGCCGAGGTCTTCGTGCGGACCAGCGAGGCGGACGTGCTGGTCAACGCCCCGGCCGGGACGTCGTACCCGGGCGGCAACGTCTTTCTCCAGCCCGCGACCCCCGAGGCCCAGCGGACCCTGCTCGACGACGTGGTCGCCCCGGTCGGAGGGGCCGCCACGCAGCAGTCGACGATCACGATCGTCTCGGCGCAGGAGCACCTCACGGTGTCCGCGTCGCTGTTCCTCCAGCGCCGCGACCCGGCCGAGCCGACCGGCCCGTACGGCGCCGGCGACCGGTGCCTGTTCGGCGCCTCGTCGGTCGGCTGAGCCCTGGTACGGCGAAGGCCCGCCACCCCAGTGGGGCGGCGGGCCTTCGTCGTCAGGTCAGCTCTAGAAAGCAGCCTCGTCGAGGTCCATCAGCGACAGGTCGGTCGCCTCGGCGATCGCGCGCTCGGCGGAGATCTTCGGCAGGTTGTACTGCGCGAAGAACTGCGCGGCGGCGATCTTGCCCTCGTAGAACGCGGTGTCCTTGGGGTTGTGCTCGCCACCGAGCTTCTCGAGGGCGACCTCGGCCTGGCGCAGCAGCAGCCAGGCGCAGACGACGTCACCGAGGGCCATCAGCAGGCGGCTGGTGTTGAGGCCGACCTTGTAGAGGTTGCGGAGCTCCTCCTGCGCCGACATCAGGTCGTTGATCATGTGACCGACCATGGCGTTGGCGTCGTCGAGCGCCGTCGCGAGCAGCTGACGCTCGTTCTTCAGGCGACCGTTGCCGGCCTCGGAGTCGATGAACGACTGGATCTCGCCGGCGAGCACGCCGAGCGCCTTGCCCTGGTCCTTGACGATCTTGCGGAAGAAGAAGTCCTGGCCCTGGATGGCGGTCGTGCCCTCGTAGAGGGTGTCGATCTTGGCGTCGCGCACGTACTGCTCGATCGGGTACTCCTGCAAGAAGCCGGAGCCGCCGAAGGTCTGCAGCGACTCGGTCCCCAGCAGGACCCATGAGCGCTCGGAGCCGTAGCCCTTGACGATCGGGAGGAGCAGGTCGTTGACGGCGTTGAAGAGCTTGGCGTCGTCCGAGGTGCCCTCACCGTGGTGTTCGGCGAGCTGGATCTTGTCCTGCCAGGTGGCGGTGTAGAGCACCAGGGCGCGCATGGCCTCGGCGAACGACTTCTGCACCATCAGCGAGCGACGCACGTCGGGGTGGTGGGTGATCGTGACGCGCGGGGCGGTCTTGTCGCCCGACTGGGTCAGGTCGGCGCCCTGCTCGCGCTGCTTGGCGTAGTCGAGCGCGTTGAGGTAGCCGGTCGACAGGGTGGCGATGGCCTTGGAGCCCACCATCATCCGGGCGTTCTCGATGACCTGGAACATCTGCGCGATGCCGTCGTGCACCTCGCCGAGGAGCCAGCCCTTGGCGGGCTCGCCGCCGCCGACGGCGGAGTCGCCGAAGGTGACCTCGCACGTGTTGGAGACCTTGATGCCCATCTTGTGCTCGACGTTGGTGACGTAGGCGCCGTTGCGCTCGCCGGTGAGCTCGCCGGTCTCGTGGTCGAAGTGGATCTTCGGGACGAGGAAGAGGCTCAGGCCCTTGGTGCCGGGGCCGCCGACGCCCTCGACGCCGACCGGGCGGGCCAGCACGAGGTGCATGATGTTCTCGCTCATGTCGTGCTCGGCCGAGGTGATGAAGCGCTTGACTCCCTCGATGTTCCAGGAGCCGTCGTCGTTCAGCGTGGCCTTGGTGCGACCCGCGCCCACGTCGGAGCCGGCGTCGGGCTCGGTGAGCACCATCGTGGCGCCCCACTGACGCTCGACCATGATCTCGGCGATGCGCTTGTCGCGGTCGTTGCCGTTGCGGTGGACGACGCCCGCGAACGCGGGGCCGGCGGCGTACATCCAGATGGGGGCGTTGGCGCCGAGCACCATCTCGCCCAGGGCCCAGACCAGGCTGGAGGGGGCCGGCGTGCCGCCGAGCTCCTCGCTGATCTGCAGGCGCCAGTACTCCGCGTCCATCCAGGCCTGGTAGCTCTTGGCGAACGACTCGGGGATGGGGGCGGTGTGGGTCTCGGGGTCGAAGACCGGCGGGTTGCGGTCGCTGTCCTCGAACGACGCGGCGAGGTCCTCGCGCGACAGGCGCTCGACCTCACCGAGGATGGCGCGGGCGGTCTCGCTGTCGATCTCGCCGAAGGGTCCGGTCCCGAGGACCTCGTCGCGACCCAGCACCTCGAAGAGGTTGAACTCGATGTCGCGCAGGTTGCTCTTGTAGTGGCTCATGGCTGAAACCGCTCTCTCGTCATGGGATGTCGGTGCACGGGGGTTGCGCTCGCGGTGAAACGGGACGTTCCGGAACGTCATTACTACCGACCAGTAACTTAATGATAGGAGGGGTGGTTGATCGTTGCAAGACACTGCGGGGGTGAGATCGGCCCCTCTCTGGACCGGTGACGATGCTGGAGTAGGTCGACTGACCAGGTGGGGTTGTCTGACAGACTGGTGTCATGCGCGTCTCCGCCAAGTCCGACTACGCCCTGCGGGCGTTGATCGAGATGGCGGGCCGAGCGGACGGCAAGGCGGTCAGTGCCGAGGAGCTCGGTCGGCTCCAGGAGATCCCTCACGGGTTCCTCCAGGCGATCCTCGCCGACCTGCGGCGCAGCGACATCGTGATGAGCCAGCGCGGGCAGTCAGGGGGGTGGCGGATGGGCCGTTCCGCCTCCGACGTGTCGGTCGCCGACGTGATCCGCGCCGTCGACGGTCCGCTGGTCTCCGTCTACGGCCTGCGGCCCGAGGCGGTCAGCTACAACGACTCCGCCGACGTCCTGCAGCACGTGTGGATCGCTGCGCGCCGCTCGCTGCGCGAGGTCTTCGAGCAGGTCTCGATCCAGCAGCTCGCCGACGGTGAGCTGCCCTCTGCCATCACCTCGTTGACCGCCGACGAGGACGCCTGGCAGTCGCACTGACGCTGCCTCGCCCGTTGAGACAGTCCCTGACGAAGTGGCCCCTGATCGGGCCCGTGAGGGGCCACTTCGTCAGGGACTATCGGGTTGGCTCGGTCGGGAGGGGCTCAGGCGACGGCGGCGAGCCTGCGCTTGAGCTTCTTGCGCTTCTTCTCCACCTTCTCCAGACGGGCCTCGAGCGAGGCGTTGCGGCGGCTCAGGCGCTCGATCTCGGCGAGGGCGTCGTGCAGGGCGTGCTCGGCCACGCCGGCCACCACCTCGGGGGAGTCGACGGCGTCGAGGTCGGGCACGAGGAGGGCCGGGTCACCCACGACGTCGTGCTCGGAGTGGGCGAGCAGCTCGACCCACGACTCGCCGAGGGAGCGCAGGACGTCGACCCGGGCGGCCGGGGTCAGGTGCGGCGGTCGGAGCGTGTGGGTCGCGGGGGAGGCGTCGATCGTGAGCGAGGAGGTCCCGAACCCGACCACCTTGCCCAGGGCCTTCCAGGTGGCGCGCGGACTCTCGGCCACGATCACGTGCAGGCGCTGCGGCTTCTTCACCGCCGCGCCCCAGATGGCCAGCACGGCCCCGAGGTCGTGGCGGGGGTCGCCGGGGACCGTCCAGGCGTCGGGAGCCTGGACCGTCACCACGACGTGCACCTCGAAGCCGACGAGGGCGTCGACGAGCAGGGCGGCGTGCTCGGGGCGAGCGGCAGCGAGCTGGGTCTGGCTGAAGACCAGCGTGTCCCTGCCCTTCTCGCCGCGTCGCACGATCGTCGTCCAGGCCCCTTCGACCTCGTCGCGGGTGTAGCCCCAGTCGCGATGGGTGCGCAGCATCTCGAGCGCGGCGCGGAACATCTCCTCCGACGACGAGGCGGGCCGTCGTACGCCGAGCTCGGCCAGGGCTCGCTGGTGGAGCTCGAGGGCCCCGTCGACGAAGTCCCCGGACCCGTCGTCGAGGCCGATGTGCACGAACGCCTTGCGCTTGGAACCCATAGGCCCAGGGTGCTCGGTCTGCATGAGAGTCCGGTGAGACGGCGGTGTGCGTGCGGTGTGCACGAGATGAACAGGGCGTGACGAGCGAGACGGACGGTCAGAGTACTAGAACGTGTTCTAGTGATGCCTCTAGGATGCCTCCATGATCTCGTCCGACGCCATCATCTGGAACGCCCCGAACGACGACCACCCGGCGCGGGCCGCCTCCCAGCGCTCCTACTCGGCGGTCGCGAAGGGCGATCTCGCCGAGTGGCTGACGGTCTACGCCCCCGACGCGCTGCTCGAGGACCCCGTCGGTCCCTCGATGTTCGACCCCGAGGGACGGGGCCACCGCGGCCACGAGGGCATCACCGCGTTCTGGGAGCAGGCGATCGCGCCGATCGAGACGTTCGAGTTCACGATCGAGCAGTCCTTCGCCAACCCGGGCAGCAACACGTGCGCCAACGTCGGCCGGATCAAGACGTCGTTCCCCGACGGTTCCTACACCGTCACCGACCTGGCGATGGTCTACGTCGTCGACGACGAGGGCCGGGTGGCCTCGATGCGTGCCTTCTGGGAGCCCGAGCGCACGATGGCGTCGTTCACGACACCGTCCTGAGGCGTCAGCGCCGCGACGGCGGGCCCGGGACGCCGTCCACGGCCTTGGTCAGCCAGGTGACGAGAGGCCGGAGGGTGCGCCAGTCCTCGCGCACCATCTCGAGGACCTCGGGAGTGTGGATCACCTGCTCGAAGCCGTAGGGCTTGCCGGCGATGATCTGCTTGTGGCGCAGCAGTCCGATGCGCGGGTGGTCGGCGTCGTAGCCGCGCGGCGAGGTCTTGAGCTGCTCGCCGCCGACCTCGAAGCCGGCCTTCTCGAGCTTGCTCAGCGTGCGTCGCAGCGACGGGCCGGTCGTGTCGTCGTCGATGGCGCCGCGGATCGCGGCGAGGCGCTCGCCGGCGGCCTCGTAGAAGCCGCCGCCGACGCGGACG
>JBFJKO010000202.1:0-6395 GCA_041634935.1 Nocardioides sp. | reverse complement strand
GAGATCCAGCACTTCTTCGAGGTCTACAAGGACCTCGAGCCCGGCAAGTCCGTCGAGGGCGCTGACTGGGTCGGCCGCACCGAGGCCGAGGCCGAGGTCATGGCCTCCTTCGAGCGCGCCAAGGGCCAGCCGAAGTCGCACTGACGGCTGCCACTGCGTGGCAGATTCTCCGCTGAAGCGGTGAAACTCCCGCTTCTGTCATGAAGTTCCGTGACAGAAGCGGGAGTTTTGTCGTACGGCGCCGGCGGCATCCGGCCTGTCGGCCCCGGCTGCCCAGCTGTCGTGCACACCCCGACCCGGGCGAGCCGCGCTCCACAGCCCGACCGCGCGGATCGGCACGGCTCCGCGATCGAGCTGAGTCTGGGCGTCATGAGACCTCGACCTCCCGCCTTGGATGTCTGCGACCCCGACGGGCTGCTCCTACGACGAGACGCCGTCGCCCTAGGCGTGGACGACAAGGCGCTCGCACGCCTGGTCCACGGGCGGATCCTCGTCAGGTTGCGCCAGGGCGTCTACTGCGATCGGGCCATCTTTCTTGCGGCCGACGAGCGTGAGCGTCATCGCCTGTTGAGCCTCGGCGTGATCCGTCTGTACGACGACCACGTCGCGCTGTCCCACGCCAGCGCCTGCATCCTCCAGGGAGGCCCTGCCTACGACCTTGACCTGAGTGCCGTGCATCTCACGCACCTCGCGGGCGGTGGCAGGCAGCGCAGCCGGATCCGGCACCACACGGGCGAGTGCCGTGTGGGGGACCTACGACGAGTGGGAGGCCACTGGGTCACCACGCCGGCGCGGTCGGTGGCCGACACCGTCTGCACCGACGGCGTGGTCGCCGGACTCGTTCAGGCCAACCACTTCCTGCATGCCGGGCTGATGGTCGTGGACGAGCTGCGCGCGATGATCGCGCGCGCGGGCAACTGGCCCGGGTCGCTGCGACATCACCCGGTGCTCCTGCTGGCCGACGAGCGGATCGAGTCCGTCGGCGAGAGCCGGACCTCGCATCTCTTCTTCACCCAGGGGCTTCCGCGGCCGGAGCTGCAGTTCGAGATCGTCGACCCCTGGCTCGCCACGACCTACCGGGTCGACTTCGCGTGGCCCGAGCACCGGGTCGTCGTGGAGTTCGACGGCGAGGAGAAGTACCACCGCTACCGGCGGCCCGGGGAGAGCCTCGAGGCGGCGATCATGCGGGAGAAGGCGCGCGAGGACCGGATCCGTGAGCTGACCGGGTGGACGATCATCCGGATCACCTGGCGTGACCTCAGCTTTCCCGCCCACACCGCCCACCGGATCCGCGCGGCGCTCGACCGCGGCCGGCTCGGAGCCGTGGGCCGCGCTGCTGGCCTATGAGCGCCGGCGGTGTCACGAATCTCCCGCTTGTGTCATGAAGTTCCGTGACAGAAGCGGGAGATTCTCCGCTGAAGCGGTGAATCTCCCCGCGCCGGCGTCAGGCGCGCTTGACCCCGCGGAAGTAGCCGATCGCGCCGGAGCGCTCGAGCCCCGGGGCCGGGACACCCTGGCCGTGGAGCCACTGCTCGATCTCGATCCCGTCGCACCCCGGACCGAGGAGGCCGGCGAGGCGACCGACGCGACGCATCGGCTCGTGGAGCAGGCCGGTGTCGTTGAGCAGCGCGCTCCCGGAGATCACCCCGCCCGGACGCAGGACCCGCAACAGCTCGATGATCGCGCGAGCCGGGTCGGGGAAGCAGTGCAGGCCCATGAAGGTCAGCACCAGGTCGAAGGAGGCGTCCTCGAAGGGCAGCTCCTGCACGTCGGCCACCCGGGGCACCACCTGGTCCTCCACCCCGCGTGCTCGGGCGGCCTCCGTGGTGCGGCGCAGCATGGTCGGGGAGATGTCGGCCGCGACGTACTCCACGCCCTGCCCGGGGCGCAGTCCGCGCAGGGCGACCCCTCCCCCGCACGGCACGTCGAGCACGCGCGCGCCGGCGGGCAGGGTGCCGACCTCGGCGGCGGCGTCGTACAGCCGGCGCAGGTCGCTCTGGATCGCTCCCGCCCACAGCAGCCCGCCGAGGCGCGGCTGCTCCACGGTCCAGTCGTAGACGCTCGCCCACAGCGGGTCGGTGTCCCAGCCGCCGAGCCCGAGAAGTCCCACGTCTGCGCCCCTGGCCTCAGCCGACCGGGCCGACGAGGGCCGGGGCGCGCAGCATCGCGTGCGGGACGCCGAGGGCGTCGACCAGGTCACCGGCCAGCGGGCGCACCTTGCGGCACAGGCTGTTGATCTCGCGGCTGATCGCCTTGCTGCGCTGCGTCGTGAGCCGACCGTGCTCCATGAACCACGCCCGGTCCTCCTCGATCACGCTGAGCGCGTGCAGGTCGCACAGCAGCGAGAGCGTGACCCGCAGGTCGCCCTCGGGCAGCTCGCGGATCTTCTCGACGAAGGCCTCGAGGACCAGCCGCTCCATGTGGGCCCGGGCCGAGGCGATCACGTGGTCCTGCACCCGCGAGAAGACCTCGCCGGGGTTCATGCCCTGGTCGATGCCACGTTTGAGACGGCGCGCCGCGCCCGAGAGCATGTGCTCCTCGCGGAAGCGCAGCATCGTCAGCTGGTACTCGGGGTCGAGCAACCCGGCCTCCTGGTCCCAGCCCTCGTCACCGCCGGGCAGCACGTCCTTGATGCGCTCGAGCAGCTTGTGGACGCCGGTCTTCTCGATGATCGTCTCGACGCCGAGCTCGGCGACGAAGCGGACCATGCCGAACTGGTCCATCTCGGAGAAGTTGCTGGAGTAGTCGGTCAGCAGGCCCTTGGCGACGAGCTGCAGCAGGACGTGGTTGTCGCCCTCGAAGGTGGTGAAGACGTCGGTGTCGGCCTTCAGCGCGGCGAAGCGGTTCTCGGCGAGGTAACCCGCTCCCCCGCACGCCTCGCGACACTCCTGGATCGTGCGGGTGGCGTGCCACGTGCCGAGCACCTTGGTGCCCGCGGCCCGCGACTCGAGCTGCCGGCGGGCGATCTCGTCGTCGATGGTGCCGGAGAAGACGTCGTGCACCTGGCCGGCGACGACCTCCTGCGCGAAGTGCAGGGCGTAGGTGCGCGCGAGCAGCGGGAAGAGCCGGCGCTGGTGCATCCCGTAGTCGAGGATCAGCTCCTCCTCGTCCTCGCTGGTGGCCTCGAACTGACGGCGCCGCAGGCCGTACTTGACTGCGATCGCGATCGCGACCTTGGCGGCGTTGATGCCGGCCCCGCCGACGCACACCCGCCCCTGCACCAGGGTGCCGAGGGTGGTGAAGAAACGCTTGTTGGCGTTCTCGATCTCGCTCTCGTAGGTGCCGTCGGCGGTCACGTCGGCGAACCGGTTGAGCAGCGCCTCACGCGGCACCCGCACCCCGGAGAACCACAGGCGGCCGTTGTCGACGCCGTTGAGGCCCATCTTGAGGCCGTCGTCCTCGATGCGGACGCCGGTGCAGGGCCGGCCGTCCTCGCGGATCGGGACGACGAACGCGTGGACGCCGCGCTCCTCGCCGCCGACGTCGAGACGCGCGAAGACCACGGCCATCTCACCGTGCGCCGCGGCGTTGCCGATGTAGTCCTTGCCGGCCTCCTCGGAGGTCGTCTCGATGACGAACTCCTGGGTCTCGGCGTCGTAGGTGGCGACCGTGCCGAGCGCCTGCACGTTGGAGCCGTGCCCGGTCTCGGTCATCGCGAAGCAGCCCATCAGCTCGCCGCTGACGATGTCGGCCAGGTAGCGCTCGTGGTGCCGCTCGGTGCCGAGCTGGAGGATTGCGCCGCCGAAGAGCCCGAACTGCACGCCGACCTTCACCAGCACCGAGAGGTCACCGAGCGCCAGGGTCTCGAAGGCCGCGATCGACGCCCCGATGTCGCCGCCCCCGCCGTACTCCTCCGGGAAGCCGAGCCCGGTCTGGCCGGTGGCGGCCATCTCGAGGACGACCTCCTTGACCCGCTCGCGGAACTCGGCGGTCGTCATCTGCTCCTGGTCGACGAGGACCGAGGCGTAGTCGGACAGGTTGGTGCGCACGAGGTCACGGACGCCGGCGTAGCGCCCGTCGAGCAGCGACTGGAGGGCGGGAACGTCGACGTACGGACTGACGTAGACGCCGTCCTCGGCGGCGGCGAGCCGGGCGGCCTCGCTGTCGACGGTGGGGGTGACATCGGGGGACGCGGTCTCGGTGGCCATGGAGCCAAACTACTGTCCGGCCACGGCGGTGCCCACCCTCTTCGGGTGGTCCTCGCGACCGACCGGCACGGGTGAGCCGGCGTGATTGCTACCGTGCGCCGGTGACCAGCCCCGTACGCGAGCCCGGTCCCGTCGGCGAACCGCTGCGCTACGGGTTCTCGATCGTCGGGGTGCAGAAGGCCGGCACGTCGACGCTGTCCCGGGCCATCAGTGGCCACGCGCAGGTGGTGCGCGCGCCGCGCAAGGAGGCGACCTTCTTCAACCGCCGCGACGTCGACTGGTCCGACCCGCCGTACGACGACCACGTCGTGCCGCGCGCGAAGCCCCAGCAGGTGATCGTCGGCGACGCCACCCCGGTCTACCTGTGGTGGCCCGGGGCGCTGGACCGGATGCACGACTACAACCCCGACACCCGGCTCATCGCGGTCCTGCGCGACCCGATCGACCGCGCCTACTCCCACTGGCGCATGCAGCGCGAACGCTCCGCCCGCCGGGTCGCGAAGGGCACCGGCACCCTGACCGAGGACTGGCCCGAGGTGGTCGAGCGCTTCCTCGACCTCCCACTGCCGGACGAGGTGACCCCGGGGGTGCACAAGGGGTCGCCGTCGATCTTCTCGCGGGGCCTGTACGCCGAGCAGCTCGTCCGCGGCCTCGAGCGCTTCGACGCCTCCCAGTGGCTGGTGCTGGAGTTCGGCGCCATGCTCGCCGACTTCCCCGGCGCCCTCGATCGTGTCACCGACCACCTCGGGCTGCGCCGCTTCCGGCGGCCGCCGCCGCTGCGCCACGAGCTCGCCGGCGCCGAGCAGGTGAGCGGCACCGCGCCCACCGCGGCCGAGCTGGTCCGGATCGCCGAGCGGTACGCCGCCGACCTCGACCTGCTGGGCCGGGTCCCGATCGCCGCGGGCGTCGACGTGAGCCGGTGGCCGACGCGTCGGTTGCTCGACGGCGACCTCGACCCCGCCGACCTCGCTGCCAAGTACGCCACGCGGGTCACCGGCACCTGAGGTGGGTCAGGGCCGGGCGTAGAAGTCCGGCGGGATCCAGTAGTGCAGGGAGTCCTCCGAGACCGGTCGCCCGGCGCGCGGCGCGTGGATGATGCGGTCGTCGCCGACGTACAGCGCGACGTGGTAGATCGAGGAGGGGTCGGACGACGAGGCCCAGAAGACCAGATCACCCGGACGACGCTCGGCCGCGCGGATGGGGGTCGAGACCTCGTACTGCGCCACGGAGTAGTGAGGCAGCGCCTTGCCCCCGCGCGCCCACGCCCCTGCGGTGAGGCCGGAGCAGTCCCAGGCGTTCGGTCCGGCGGCGCCCCACACGTAGCGCTCGCCGAGCTGGGCCCGCGCGAAGGCGATCGCGGCGGCGGCACCCGAGGACGGTGCCGGAGCCGGTGCGGGGGCCGGCACCGGAGTGGGCGCGGGGGTGGGTGCCGGGGTGGGTGCCGGGGCCGAGGTCGGCGTCGGTGCCGGGCTCGCGGCGGAGGGGCTCGGCTGCGTCCCGGTCTCCTGCTCGGCTGAGGCCGCCGCCTGGACGGCTGCCGCCGCTTGCTCGGCCACCCGCTCTGCTGCGCGCTGGGCCAGTCCGAGGCGGCGCTGCTCCGCGACGACGATGCTGACCCCCTGCAGCCGAGCGAGCTCAGCGACCAGTGCCTCGGTGCGAGCGCGGGTCCGCGCGGTCTGGGCCCGGGCCTCGCGGGCCGCGGCGCGTGCGGCGTCCCGGCGGGCGGCGGCGTCCTCCCGCGCGTGCCGAGCTCGCTCGCGGGTCGCATCTGCCGCGTCGCTCGCGGCCTCTGCGGCCTCGCGGGCCTCGGCGAGGCGGTCGTAACGGGCGTCGAGCGTGCTGCTGACGATGCGGTAGGACGACGACAGGTCGAGCATCTCGGTGAGGCCGTCGGCCGCCATGATCGACGAGAGCGCCTCGAGGTCGCGCGAGGACCCGAGCGAGCCCCGGACCACCTCGGCGTAGGCGAGCCTGACGCGCTCGACGTGCGCGTGCGTCGCCTCCTCGGCCCGGCGGGCGGCCCTGGCCTCGGCCCTGGCCTGCTGGGCGGCGTACCGGGCGCCGTTGAAGGCCTCGGCCGCCTGCTGCGCGGCGATCGACGCCCGCTCGTCGGCGGCGCTCGCGGCCGCGAGGTCGGCGCGCACCGCGCTGACGGCACGGACCCCCTGCTCGACGGCCGCCTCGGCACCGAGCACTTCGGCCCGGCTCGGCACGTCGACCTCGTCCGCGGCCGCTGGGAACGCGCCG
>JBFJKO010000201.1:0-6441 GCA_041634935.1 Nocardioides sp. | reverse complement strand
GTCGCGGCTCGCGGCGGCCGTCTGCTCGGCGGCGACCCGGCGCGCGAGCGCGTCCACGTCGACGGGCTGCCGCTCGAGGGCGGTGCGGCCGATCTGGGCGAAGGCGAGGATGTCGTCGATGAGGCGCGAGCCGCGGTCGGCCGCGCGGTCGATGCGCTCGGCGAGCTCGGCCTCGGGGGTCCCGGCGAGCTTGGCCGCGAGCATCCCGCTGAAGCCCTTCACCACGGTCAGCGGGGTGCGCAGGTCGTGGGCCATCGCAGCCGAGAAGTCGGCGAGGTCGTCGTTGGCGCGTCGCAGCTCGAGCTCGGCCTGACGGCGCTCGGTGACGTCGCTGATGAACGCGTGGAAGGTCAGCCCCGCCTCGTCGGTCACCGTCCACAGCGAGATGTCGACGCGCAGCCGACGACCGTCGCGAGCGATCATGTCGGCCTCGTACTGCTGGTCGCCGGGTGGCGGACCCTCGCCGGCGAGGTAGGCCATCATCTCCGAACGGCCGTCGTCGACCTTGGAGCGCTGCACGAGCTCGTTGGCGCGCTTTCCCTTCATCTCCTCCGGGCTCAGCCCGAAGAGCTCGAGGGCGGCGCGGTTCCACCCCTCGATCTCGCCGCTGAGTCCGAAGGTGACGTAGGCCGCCGACGACCCGGCGATGATCGCGCGGGCCCGACGCTCGCTCGCCTCGAGCTCCTCGGCGATCGCGTCGCGGGCCTCGATCGCCTCGCGCGCCAAGGCGAAGGCGTTCTCGGCGCCTGCGCGACGCAGGTCGACCTCCCGCAGGCGAGAGGACTGGAACCAGACGAGGGTGAAGCCGACGACCCCGACCAGGGTGGCGGCGATCGCGATCAGGCCGGAGGTCCGGTCGGTCGCCCCGGTGTCGCCCGCGTGGACCACCACGAGCCCGCCCAGCACCGGCACCAGGGTCGCGACCGGCAGGAAGCGCCGCACGATGATGCCGCCGGCGGTGTTGCCGCTGATGAGCGACATGAAGCCGGCGTCGCTGCGCTGCAGCAGGACGCCGAGGCTGCCGAGCACCAGCCCCACGGCGGTGCGCAGCGCGATGCTCTTGAACGCCCCGATCGTATAGAGCGACTCGATGCCGTAGGCGTAGCCGACCAGCGTGGTGACGCCGATGACGAGCGACGCCGACGCGACCAGCTGCCCGGCCATGACCTGGCCCCGGTCGATCAGCAGCAGGGCGACCGCGATCAACAGGACCCCGACCGCCGTCGCCAGCGACATCCGACCGGCCGGGTCACCGCCGAGGTCGCCGGCGTCGAGGCCGAAGAGGTTGTCGACGGGGTAGGTGACGTCGAGGGCGTACTCGCTGATCGTCAGGCCGGCGAGGAGCGCGACCCCGACGGCGATGACGGTGGCGACGGTGCGGGCGGTGCGGTCACCGCGACGGCTGAGCAGGATCGCCACCCCGAGCCCGGTGAGGCCCGCCGCGGTCGAGAACTTCATCGACGCCGTCTCGGCCGAGAGCCGGTAGAGCGCCGGGGCGTCCACGACCCAGCCGAGCATGGCGACCCCGCCGAGCAGGACGAGGAGCGCCCCGGCCGCGATCCCGACCAGGCTCAGTCGTCGTACGAGCTCGGCCTGGGGGAGGCTGGCGATGGTGCGGGCCTCGACCGCCTCGCGGAGCAGGGCCTCCTCGACCGCTGCGGGGCGCGTGCGAGGAGTCCCGGAGGCGCGCGAGGTCGCTCGATCATCGACGGTCACGGTGCTGCTCCCTCCCCGGATGCGGCCAGTACATCACTCGGGGGCGCCTCGCGGGGCACGGTCCACGAGGCTCGGAGACACCCGGGCTAGACCGACGCGCGGCAGACCGCGAGCAGGGTGCCGGGCTCGGCGCCGGTGTAGACGTCCCACCCCTCGTCGAAGCTGACGTGATGCACCTGCTCGTCCTGGAGGACGAGGGACGACCCCGGGATGACGTCGGCGCCGAAGCCGGTCGCCGAGCAGTCGTGGCGAGCGAGCAGCCGCACGAGCCGGGCCTCGCCCGCGGGAGGGGCGAGAAGAGCCTCCGACACGGAGACCTCGCTCGAGGTGTCCAGGGCGGCGGTGGAGCTGCCGGTCGACACCGCGAGGAACGCCAGGACCCCGACGATCGCGCACTTGGTGGCGCCGACCGAGCGTCGTAGCAGCGGGTGCGGAGGGTGCGTCATCGGAGCCTCCGGTCTGGTGGGTGGGGGGTGGGGAGGAATGCCGGTACAACGACGCACTGTGCTGGGGGTCACGCCGAGCGGTCGGCGACGCGTTCACGTGACTGGACCAGTACGCCGGCCGCCCCGCGGGCGGCCCGGGTCGGGACGTCGTCCGGGTGCGAGGATGAGGCCATGACCTGGTTCAGCACCCCCGCCGACGCCTCCGCCCGTCTCCACGAGGCCGGCTACCTGGCCGACGCCACGACGGCCACCACGTCGTACCTCGCCGGAGCCCTCGAGAAGCCGCTGCTCATCGAGGGGCCCGCGGGCGTGGGCAAGACCGAGCTGGCCAAGGCGGTGGCGCGGGCCACGGGCGCCGACCTGGTGCGCCTGCAGTGCTACGAAGGCCTCGACGAGGCGCGGGCGCTCTACGAGTGGAACTACAAGAAGCAGCTCCTGCGCATCCAGGCGACGTCGAGCAGCGACGACCAGGACTGGGCCGAGACCCACGACGACATCTTCGCCGAGGAGTTCCTGCTGACGCGGCCGCTCCTCACCGCGATCCGGCGCGAGCAGCCGACGGTGCTGCTGATCGACGAGGTCGACAAGACCGACATCGAGGTCGAGGGACTGCTGCTGGAGGTGCTCTCGGACTTCCAGGTCACCATCCCCGAGCTCGGCACGATCACGGCGACCAAGCGGCCGTTCGTCGTCCTCACCTCCAACGCCAGCCGCGAGCTCTCCGAGGCCGTCAAGCGTCGCTGCCTCTACCTGCACCTCGACTATCCCGACGCCGAGCGCGAGCGCGAGATCGTCGCCTCGCAGGTGCCCGACCTCGACGACCGGATCACCGGGCAGCTGGTCGCCACCATCGCGCGCCTGCGCGAGCTCGAGCTCAAGAAGGCGCCCTCGATCGCCGAGTCGGTCGACTGGGCCCGCACCCTGGTGGCGCTCGAGATCGGTGACCTCGACGACAAGGCGATCGCCGACACCCTCGGCGTCATCCTCAAGCACTCCTCCGACCAGGCGCGAGCCGTCAAAGAGCTCCGGCTAGGGCGCTGAGCGTGAGCACGCCCGCAGCCCGCAGCGGCCTGCTCGACCGCCACATCGCCTTCCTCGAGGCGTTGCGCGGGGCCGGGCTGTCGGTGTCGCTCGCGGAGGACCTCGACGCGGTCGCGGCGCTCACCGCGGTCGAGTGGACCGACCGGGGGGTCGTGCACGACGTCTACGCCGCCACCCTGCTCAAGCGGCACGCGCAGCGTCCGACGTTCGACGCGCTCTTCGAGCTCTACTTCCCCCGGATGGTCGGTGGCGGCGTCGCCGAGGCCCAGCGCCTCGAGGCGGCGGAGGTGGCGACCTCGGACGACGAGCGCTCGGACGTGGGCTCACCGGTGCGCGACAACGCCGCAGCCCTCGAGGCGTTCCGCGCGCAGCTGCAGGAGGCCCTCGAGCAGGGTGACCAGCAACGGCTGCAAGAGCTGGCCGCCGAGATGGTCGGCCGGTTCGGGGCGATGCCGGGTCGCGGCCCGGGGCTCTCGTCGTGGTCGGCCTACACGGCGCTGCAGCGAGTGGCACCCGGCGAGCTGGTCGACCGCATCGTCGCCGCCCTCCTCGGCGAAGGGCTCACCGAGGAGGAGGCCCAGCGCACCGCCGGACGACGGATCGGTGCCTTCACCGCCACCGTGGAGGCCGACGCCCGCCGCCGCATCGCGGAGGAGAAGGGCGCCCGGCACGTGGCGTCGGTCGCGCTGCGCCCGAGCATCGACCGGGTCGACTTCACCTCGGCCCGCAAGGCGGACCTCGAGGAGATGCGCCGCGAGATCTACCCGCTCGCCCGCCGCCTCGCCGCCCGCCTGACCAAGGAGCACCACGCACGTCGGCGGGGGCCCCTGGACTTCCGTCACACCGTGCGCGCCTCGATGTCGACCGGTGGCGTGCCGATCGCCACCCACCACCGGCCCAAGCGCCCGCACCGCTCCGAGCTCGTCGTGCTCTGCGACGTGAGCGGCTCGGTCGCCAACTTCGCGCAGTTCACCCTGCTGCTCGTCTTCGCGATGCGCGAGGCGTTCCAGAAGGTGCGCGCCTTCACCTTCATCGACCACGTGCACGAGGTCACCCACCACTTCACCCCCGGTGCCGACGTCGTCGACGTGATGGCCGACCTCGCCGCGAGCACCTCGCACGCCGCGCTGTGGGGCCGCACCAACTACGGCCGGGCGCTCACCAAGTTCGCCGAGGACCACGGCGACGCGATCGGGCCCAAGACCTCGCTGCTGATCCTGGGTGACGCCCGCTCCAACTACTCCGACCTGGCCGGCGAGGTGCTCAAGGAGATGGCGGCCACCGCCCGCCACGCCTGGTGGCTCAACCCCGAGCACGTGCGCAACTGGGGCACCGGCGACTCCGCCGCGGGCACCTACGGCGACATCATCGACATGGTGGAGTGCCGCAACCTCGCCCAGCTCGCGGAGTTCGTGCACGATCTCGCGCTGTGACGTCCGGCACGGCAGGATGGGGACGACGTACGGCACACGACGGGATGGACGCATGACACACAGCACGGTCAGGTCGGGGCTGCGGACCTCGTGGCGAGGAGCCCTCGCGGCCGCCCTCCTGCTCGGCGTCGGGGGGCTGGTGCCTGGCGCACCTGCTTCTGCGGCTCTCCCCGGGACGGGGTCGGTCACGCTCGCCGCGACCAGTCCCGGCCCGAGTGGACCACCGCCGCGGGGTGCCCGCCGGGTGGTCTTCGTGGGCAACAACTGGGACGGCACGGCCGACGTCGTGGCCCCCGGCTCCTTCGAGCGGCTCGGCCGCCTCGACGTGGTGCCCGACTACGACGAGCGCATGCAGGAGATCGCGGCCAACCCCTACCGGCTCGCCTACTTCCTCGCGATCCGCACCGCCATCGGCGAGGGCAACGACCAGTTCGTCGACGACATGTACTCCTCCAACGACGGTCGCCTGGTGGTGATCTCGCGCCCGTCGTTCGCCGACGTCGTCGCGATCAGCCTGCGCACCAAGAAGATCGTCTGGCGCTTCGAGGTCGACGGCGTCCGCTCCGACCACATGGCCGTCTCGCCCGACGGCAGGCGGGTCGTGGTCAGCGCCTCGACCGGCAACGTCGTGCACGTGCTGCGCATCAAGGACGGCACGGAGGTCGGCCGGTTCGCCTCGGGTGGCTCGCCGCACGAGAGCGTCTTCCTCGACGGCGGCAAGCGCATCCTGCACGCCAGCATCGGCACGGTCTACAGCCCGCTGGACGACCCCGACGTGCCCGATCCGCTCGAGAGCGAGCGGGTGCTGCAGATCGTCGACGCCCGGACGCTGGAGGTCAAGCGTCGCTACGACGTGCGCCAGGCGCTGGACGACGCCGGCCTGGAGAAGGTCTCGATCGCGGTGCGACCGCTGACCCTCTCGCCCGACGAGAAGAAGATCTACTTCCAGCTCTCCTTCTTCCACGGCTTCGTCGAGCTCGACCGTCGCACCGGCACGATCACCCGCTTCAAGCGGCTGCCCAACCTCGTCGAGAGCACGCCGCGGCAGGCCTACGTGCTCGACTCCGCGCACCACGGGATCGCGATGAACCCCAAGGGGACGCGCCTGTGCGTCGCGGGGACGATGAGCGACTACGCCACGATCGTGCGGGCCAAGACGCTCAAGCGCACCCGGCTCCTCAAGGGCGGCGAGAAGCCCTACTGGGTCACGCCGAGCGCGAACGGGAAGTACTGCTACATCTCCTGGAGCGACACCGACACCGTCTCCCGGATCTCGTACCGCAACGCCCGGATCGTCGACACCATCGACGTCGGCAACCACCCGCAGCGGGTCCGCAACGGCGTCATCCGCAAGCGCTTCGTCGAGGACCTCGGCGAGGCCGAGCCGAGGGTGCCGGCCGGCACCCTCGGCTGAGCCGTGCCGGCGGACTACTGGAGGTCGACCTGCACCGCGGTCCAGTCGTAGGTGAGTGTGACCTCGTTGGTGGCCGCGCGGCACTGGAGGTCGAGCGTGGTCCCGGCCGCGAGGTTCGGCAGGATGCCATGCATCGTCACCTGGGCGACGCCGGTGGGCATGTCGACGCCGTGGTTGACGATGCTGATGGCCTGACCGCCGCCGAGGATGTCGCAGTAGAGGTTGTCGCCCGGGTTGCCGACCCGGGGGAAGACCCGCAGGTTGGTGGTGATCAGGTAGTCACCGGTCTGGTCGATGTCGAGCGTGCCGAAGCTCTGCTTGGTGCCGCCGACGAACTGGATCGTGCTCCGACTCGTCTCGTAGGCGACCGGCGGTCCCGAGAGTGCCGCGG